>SKXY01000231.1 GCA_007128175.1 Wenzhouxiangella sp.
TCTCCGCGCCCTCGTCGAGCTTGACCCAGTTGGCACAGCCGACCACCAGCAAGGCAGCGATTGGAATCGTGATCCAGGGTGTTCTCATTGATGCAAACTCCACAGCGACTATCGATGATTATACGGGTAGCCATGGCTGACACAGACGGCTATCGTTGATCCGGATCATCACCATTGGGCAAGGAAAGGCCGAATCATGAGCAATCCGCACGATTTCATTTCTGCAGTGGGTGATACCCCGCTGATCCGGCTGCGTCTGGCCTCGGAGCTCACCGGCTGCGAAATCTGGGGCAAGTGCGAGTTCATGAACCCGGGCGGCTCGGTCAAGGATCGGGCGGCGTGCTACATGCTCGAGGACGCAATGGCCGCCGGTCGGGTCGAAACGGGAGGGGTCGTGGTCGAGGGCACTGCCGGCAATACCGGCATTGGCCTGACCCTGGCCGGCAATTCGCTGGGCCTTAGAACCATCATTGTCATGCCCGAGACCCAGTCGGAAGAAAAGAAATCCGCGCTGCGAGGCATGGGGGCAGAGCTCAGAACGGTTCCGGCCGTGCCCTACATGAATCCTGACAACTATGTACACCAGGCCCGGCGCCTGGCCGAGTCGCTTTCCAGCGAGCATGGCGTGTTCTATGCCAACCAGTGGGACAACGTTTCCAACCGCGAAGGGCACATGCGCTCGACGGCGCCGGAGATCTGGGAACAGCTCGACGGCCGCATCGACGGGTTTACCTGTGCCGTCGGCACCGGTGGGACCCTGGCCGGCGTGTCGGCCTGGCTCAAGCAAAAGCGCTCCGATATCGTCACTGCCGCGGCCGATCCCGACGGTGCCGGAATTTATCACTGGATCAAGCATGGTGAGATCAAGTCGTCGGGCAGTTCCATCACCGAGGGCATCGGCCAGAACCGGGTGACCGGCAACCTGGAGGGCGCGCCCATCGACGAGGCCTTCAATATTCCCGACACCGAGCTGCTGCCGGTGCTGTGGGAGCTGATTGGCAAGGAAGGTCTTTACCTCGGGGCCTCGAGCGGGATCAACGTGGCCGGCGCCATACGCCTGGCCCGGCAGATGGGGCCCGGCCACAGCATCGTGACGGTGCTGTGCGACTCGGCCAGTCGCTACGAGTCGAAACTGTTCAGCCCGGAGTTTCTCACCGGCAAGGGTTTGCCATTGCCCCCCTGGCTAAAGGACGGCTGAGAGCTCAATATCGGCCTTCCTACGACGGACGCCGCCAGATATAGCGTTGCCAGGCCATCCACAGGCAAAGCGCGATCAGCGCCAGCCACAGGACCCACTGGTGCTGGTCGCCAAAACGATGCACGCCGAACATGGTCATCACGCAGCCGAAGCCGCAGATCACCGACGTGAAAACAGGATGCTGGCGTTTTTCGTCCTGCGGCCCGCTTATCCGGCCGACCATGAAAACGAACGGGGCCGCTGCGGCGACCACCAGGCCGCCGCTGACCAGCGGCGGCAACGTCGTGGTAAGCAGCCAGACACCGGTGATCAGCAAGCCCAGCTGCGCAGCGATGAACGGCAGCGTGCGATGCATCGCGGCTTCAGTTGTCGGTGGCGCGGCGACGGAACCAGACCGCCCCGGCCAGCAGCACCAGCGCGATGCCCACACCGATCCACATCTCCAGCTTGAGCAGGTGACCGAACACCGTCGACAGGTTCATGAACAGCTCCTCGCTGAACTGCACGTCGGTGAAGTCGGCGCGGTGGCTGTCGGTGTCGACCTGCATGTTGACGTTGGTCGGCACGATGCCGGAGCCAAGGCGTTTGAGCATGATCAGGCCGACGTTGATGTCCGGCAGGCGGAAGGCGCTGGCCAGGCTCCAGGCATGCTGCATCAGCGACAGGCCCAGAGGTATGGCGATTGCGATCAGGATCGGGACCCGGGGTGCCCAGGACGAGCAGAACATGACCCAGGCATAGATCGGTAGCAACCACATGGCCTGCACGATCAGGCCGGTGCCCAGCACCAGCCACAGCCTGGGCAGCGCGGACGGCAGCCAGAAGGTGGTGAAGGGATTGACGCCCGCGGCCAGACCGTAGCCGGTGGCGATCAGCAGGATTACCAGCTGGGTGACCACTGCCGCGGCCAGGTAGAGGGCGGGTGCGAGCAGGCAGGCGGTCAGCAGCTTGGAGCCCACGGTCATCTGGTCGGATACCGGCAATGACTTCCAGAACAGGATGGAGCGATCCTTGCGATCCTCGTACAGGCTGCCGGAGAGGTAAAACAGCACGAGCAGGATCAGGAACTGGAAGAACATGGCTGACGTGGCGAACATCGCCCCGGACATGAACAGTCGTCGCTGCTCGATCGGCTGATTGGCGAACTCGCGAATGGCGTCAAGCGTAAAGGCCAGCTCGGCGTCGAAGCGCGCCCCGATGATCAGGCTGATGGCGATGCCGAACAGCGTGAGTGCAGCGATGATGGCCGGCGCCCACTTCAGAATGCCGGGGTTCTCCCAGTACTCGCGCCGCATCAGCGCCCAGAGGGTTTTCACGGTTTGCATGCTCATGCCGCTTCCTCCCCGGCCAGTCCGTTGTCGTACTCGTCGCCCATCAGCGCGACGAACAGGTCTGCCACGCTGGGGCGGTGGATCTCGCCCAGTTCATTCAGCGATCCGAGATCGGTGCGATCGAACAGGAAGATGTGCCGCCCGAACAGCACCCGTTCATGCAGGGGTCCGAGTTGTCGTGCCTCGTCGACCTGGTCGGGTCTGGCCATCACCTCGACGTAGCGTTCGTGGACGTCGTCCATGGTGGAATTGAGTATCAGCTGCCCGTCCTTGATGAACATCAGGTCGGTCAGGATGTGCTCGACCTCTTCGACCTGGTGGGTGGTGATCAGGATGGTGCGCTGTTCGTCGAAGTACTCGTTGAGCAGGTTGGAATAGAAACGCTTGCGGAACAGGATGTCCAGGCCCAGAGTGGGTTCGTCGAGAATCAGCAGCTTGGCGTCGATGGCCATGACCAGGGCCAGGTGCAGTTGCACCACCATGCCCTTGGACAGCGTCTTGACCTTCTGTTTGTGCTGGATCTTGGTGTTTTTCAGGTAGTACATGCAGCGCTCGCGTGAAAAACGCGGGTGCAGGCGTTCGGTCATTTCGATGACCTGCCAGACTCTCGCCCAGCGCGGCAGAACCGCGACATCGGCGATGAAGCAGACGTCCTGCATCAGCTGGTCGCGTTCGCGTGACGGGTCCAGGCCCAGCACTTCCAGCTCTCCCTGGAAGGAGGTCAGCCCGAGTATGGCCTTCAATGCCGTGGTCTTGCCGGCGCCATTGGGGCCGATCAGGCCGACGATACGGCCGGAAGGGACGTCAAGATCGATGCCGTCAAGGGCGCGCGTGCGGCCGTAGTGTCGGGTCAGGTTTCTGGCTCGAATGGTCAGGCTCATTGTGTTCTCTCCCCGTTCGGGTTCATGGCGACGAGCTCCTCGATGGTCAGGCCCAGTTTCTCGATTCGTTCGGCGATACGCGGCCATTCCTCCTCCAGGAAGTGGCGGCGCTCGCTTTCAAGCAGCTTGCGGCGGGCACCTTCGCGTACGAACATGCCCACGCCGCGACGCTTCTCGACCAGGTTGTCGTCGACCAGCGACTGGTAGGCCTTGGAGACTGTCAGCGGGTTGATCTGAAAATCGACCGCCACCTGTCTCACCGAGGGCAGGGGCTGGCCCTCGTCCAGGCTGCCATCCAGTATGGCGGCAACGGTGCGTTCCCGCAGCTGCCAGTAGATGGGCTGGTTGTCGTCCCAGTGGAATGTCATCCGCGACCGCCGCCCGGCACGGGAAACCAGGGAATCAGGCTCAAGTTCCCCTGGCGATCACGACGATCACGCAGCTTCGTCTGGCCGGTCTCGTCCTGCCTGGTCTCCTCGACGCTCTGTTGCAGTGGCGATTGCGAGTTGGCGCTGTCGGCGTGGCGTTCCTGCTGCAATGATGCATGATCGGTGGCGAAAGCCAGAACCAGGCAGATGACAGCGGCCAATGCGGCCAGCCCGTGCGGGATTTCCAGTGTCTTGCGATTGGCGATTGGCAACATGGTCAGCGTCCTTTGCTGTCGTGTTGGTGTACTAGTCTAGTAAAACACCACTACAGAGTCAAGTCCTGTTTGGATTTTCTTCGGTGACCAGCGGATTTGGGGCTGCCGAGGCATTCTGTTAAACTTCGACGATTGAACCGCTCCGGGGGAGGGCGGTCGGAGAACTCACCTGAATCATCATTCCTTGCAAGGAGCCCATCCAAATGCAGAGCATTCGAATCATTGCCGGCGGCATGCTGGCCGTTTCCGTTTCCGTCAGCGCCATTGCCACTGAACTGGAATCCCCCGAGGACCGCATCAGCTACACCATTGGCATGGACATCGGCCGGTCTCTGGCCGAGCAGGACATGGATCTCAATCTCGAGATGCTGGTCGAGGCACTTCAGGCCACCTACCGGGGTGAGGAAACCCGCCTGACCGAAGAGGAAGCACTGGCAGAGCGTGATGCCTTCATGCAGCGTCGTCAGCAGCAGATGGAGAGCCAGCAGGCCGAAGAGGCTGTCAGTAATCTCGAGGAAGGTCAGGCCTTTCTGGTCGAAAATGCCGAGCGCGACGAGGTCACCGAGACCGCTTCCGGTCTGCAGTACCGGGTGATCGAAGAAGGCTCCGGACGCAGTCCGGCTGAAACTGATCGTGTGACCGTGCACTATCGCGGCACGCTGATCGACGGTACCGAGTTTGACAGTTCCCACGGCCGCGGTGAACCGGCGACCTTTGCCCTTAACCAGGTGATTCCGGGATGGACCGAGGGCCTTCAGCTGATGCAGGAAGGTGCGACCTACGAGTTCTTCATTCCCGCAGACCTCGCCTATGGAGAACAGGGACGCCCGGGACCGATCGGCCCCAACTCGACCCTGGTATTCGAGGTCGAACTGATTGAAGTGCACGAAGACTGAACCCGCCCAAGACGGTATCAAGCGAAATGGGATCACTTCAGGACGCCCTGTTGAAGTCAGGGTTGGCTGACGAAGAGCAGCTCAAGCAGAAGCCGCGCCGGGACAAACCCGGCGCGGCTTCGAAAAAGAAGACTTCGGCAAGGAAAGGCCCCCCGCGCAAGAAGAAGCTCCAGCGCAAGCCTGATGCCGAGTCGGATCTGGCGCGTGCATACGCCGCCCGACAGCGTGAGGAGAAGCGCCAGCAGGAGGAAGAGAAACAACGCCGGGTGGCCGAGCAGGAAGAGCGCCGCCGGCGCAATCTCGAGCTTGATCGCATCATCAAGGGCAATACCCTCAACCGCAAGGAAGCCGAGTTGCCGCGCTACTTCGAGCATATGGGGCGCATTCGGCGTGTCCTGTGCACGCCTGAGCAGCGCGAGCAACTCAACAACGGCGAGATCGGTGTGGTCAACCTGCGCGGCACCTACCTGCTGGTGTCACTGGAGACACTGGAGGAATACCGCAAGGTCGCCCCGGACCTGGTGCCCTCGCTGGAAGGGCGCGAAGAACCCGAGGATGACGGCAGTCATTATCCGCCGGTGCCGGATGATTTGATCTGGTGATGGACAGGTGACAGGTGACGGGTGACAGGGGGTAAGCGGGTAGGCTGTCTTTAGCCGGTGCGGGCCAATGGCGTATGCATTGCCGTTGGCCACCCGCGACTGTCAAAAAACGTCAAGCCAGCCCACCTTGTCACCCGTTACCTGTAACCCGTGACCTTCATTCCAAATTCGGCCGCA
>SKXY01000336.1 GCA_007128175.1 Wenzhouxiangella sp.
CCCCGCCGGGGCCGGCGGTGCGGCCGGATGCGGTGGATACTCGCCAAGCCGAGATCGAGCGTTGGCTTGAGCGTGGCGACTATGCGGAGGCCGCGCAGGGCTGGCTGGAACTGGCCGAAGAACGTCCGGATCGTGCCGACTCTTTCCGCGTGCGTGCCGCGGAGGCCTGGCTGCGGGCCCGGGAACCCGATTCGGCCGATTTGCTGCTCGAAGCAATCGATCCGCAGCGGCTAGATCGCACTTCGCGCGCGCGTTTCGAACTGGCGCGCGCGGAACTGGCCATGTTGCGCGGTGACCTCGGCATGGCCGGGTGGCTGCTGGCACATGCCGGCGAGGATCTTCCGGAGGGATTGCGCGAGCGCCATCGGCAGCTTGAGGAACGCCTGGTCCAACTCGAAACACAACCGGCGCGGCAGGCGCTGGCGTCACTGGACGAGGCCATTGCCGATGGTGATTTCGAACCCGAGCTGGCGCTGGCCCTGCTGATCGAGTATCCGCTGGCCTCGCTTGAAGGCATCGTCTACGAGTACGGTCATCGCAGTGACCTGTTGCCGTGGCTGGACCTGGCGGTCAGTGCCCGCGAGCATCTGCTCGACGAACAGGCCCTGCGACCGGCCCTGGAAAGCTGGCAGTCGCGTTATCCGATGATCGGCTACAGTGCCGAGGAGGCCCTGCTCTGGCTGGCTGCCTGGCGCCAGTCCTATCCGCGCCCGGCGCGTATCGACATTGCCCTGCCGGGGCCCAACACGCCGCTCTACCGCGCCGGTGCCGCGTTGCGGGCCGGCCTGGTCTCGGCCTGGCTGGAAACCACGCCCGAGAGACGTCCGCAGTTGCACTTCCACTACATCGGCAGCGATTCCGACGCCATCGTCGCGGCCTGGTTCGATGCCCGCGAGCAGGGATCGGAAATGCTGATCGGCCCGCTAGATCGCACCCAGGTCAAGGCCCTGGTGGAGTTGCCGGATGCCGGCCTGTTGCCGACCCTGCTGCTCAATCTCCCCGACGACCCGGGCATACTGGCCGATGCGTCGGGCCTGTCGGCACTGGCGCTGCCGCCGGAAGAAGAAGCCGAACTGGCTGCCGTGCGCGCGCTGGTCGACGGCCACGAACGTGCAGTTGTTCTGGCCCAGTACACCAGCTGGGGCGAGCGCGTTGCACAGGCATTCGTCGAGACATTCGAGCTCGGTGGCGGCCAGGTGCTGGAAAACCGCATATACGACCCGGCCAACAGCGACCAGTCATTCCTGCTGCGCGAGGTGCTGGAAGTCGATGCATCCGAAGAACGTGCCGCCCGGCTGCAACGCCTGATCAACGAACCGATCGAAAGCGTGGCCCAGCGCCGCACCGACGTCGACCTGATCTTCCTGGCCGCGCGGCCCGACGACGGCCGCCAGCTTCGTCCGCAGTTGCGCTTTTTCGATGCCGGCGACGTGCCGTTGATGTCGACCTCGCATATCGTGGCCGGAGCGCCTGACCCGGGCCGCGACCGCGATCTCGACGGCGTGGTCCTGCCGATTTCGCCGTGGTTTCTCGATAACACCGCCGCCGGTGAAATCCGCGCCCGTGTGGCACCCCGGCACGATCACCTGGACAACCCGTCGCTGTCGCGCCTGCACGCGCTGGGGCGCGATGCCATCGCGCTGGTGCCCTGGCTGCAATTGATGCGCGCCGACGAGCAGCTTTACCTGCCGGGCATGACCGGACGTCTGACCATGCCAGACGGTACCGTGATCTCACGTGACCTGCCGTTCATCCGCATCGACAACGGTCGCGCCCGCCCACACTGAGGCCACAGGCCCATGACCGAAACACGTGGTGAGCAAGGAGAACGCCAGGCCGAGGACTGGCTCCACACACGTGGATTACGCACGGTGGTGCGCAATTACCAGTGCCGCGCCGGGGAAATCGACCTGGTCATGCTCGATCCCAACCCGACCGACACCGAGGTGCTGGCCTTCGTCGAGGTTCGCTTGCGCGGCACCGGTGCCTACGTTGACGGCATCGACAGCGTCGACGAACACAAGCAGCGGCGTCTGGTGGCCGCGGCCCGGCATTTCCTGATGAGCCATCCGGAATGGAGCGAACATGCCTGCCGCTTCGATGTCATAGGCATCAGCGACGGGGATTTGCGCTGGATTCCCGGTGCGTTCGACGCCGCCAGCGACTAAAATTCACCCAGCCCGAGGGGGCCACCCGACCTGGAGCAGGAAAAATGATGAACAGCCTGATTCGATCCATTGCAGCAGTACTCGTGGTGTCCATGCTCAGCGGCTGTGCCGCGCTGGTCGTGGGCGGAGCAGCGGCCACCGGCATGGCGGTTCATGACCGGCGCAGTGTCGGCACGGTGGTCGACGATCGCATGCTGCGCGTGCGCGTCAGCGATGCCCTGCACCGACATGAGGCCTTCGACAGCAATACCCGTCTGCGTATTCTGGCCTACAACGGCTGGGTGCTGCTGGCCGGCGAGGCGTATGACGAAGAGCGCGTGGAGCTGGCCGAAGAAATTGTCAACGATGTCAACGGTGTGCGCCGCGTGATCAACGAACTCGAGCCCATGGAACGCGTCAGTGTCGGCCAGACCAGTACCGATCGCTGGATCTCCAGCAAGGTCAACACCAGCCTGACCCGGATTCGTGGCCTCGATGGCTTCGACCCCACCCGGGTCAAGGTCATCACCGCACGCAACATCGTCTACCTGATGGGCCTGGTCTCCAGCGAGGAAGCCGAGGCCGCCATCGAGGAAGCGCGAACGGTGCGCGGCGTCGAGCGAGTCATCACCGCATTCGAGTATCTTGACGAGGCGGCCTGATCGATCCGATCGCACGAGCAAGACCGGAGCTGGCCGCGACTGAAAGGGAGAAGTTGGACATATGAGCGATCGTCGGGACGATGGACCGATGGACCCGGAAGGCGCAACGCGCCTCGAAACGCTTGTGGAGACTGACACACCACCCGATTCCGGCACCCCCTCCGTTGCCGACGAAGCCTTGGAGCTGGGCGCTTTCCGCCTGCTTCGCGAGCTCGGCCACGGTGGCATGGGACGGGTGTTCCTGGCCCGCCAACTCGAACCGGTCGAGCGCGACGTCGCGCTCAAGGTCGTTCGGCAGCGCGTCCTCAACCAGACCACCCGGGTTCGTTTCGAGGTAGAACGCCAGGTGCTTGCCCAGATGCAGCACCCTGCCATCGCCCAGGTATACGACGCCGGCACCACACCGCAGGGCTACCCCTGGTTTGCCATGGAGTTTGTCGACGGGGAACCGCTCGATCGATTCTGCGGCCGGCACAGGGTGTCCCTGGACGATCGCCTCGACCTGTTCGTGCGCATCTGCCAGGGGGTTCAGCATGCCCACCAGCGCGGCATCATTCATCGTGATCTCAAGCCCGCCAATATCCTGGTGACCCGCATCGACGGCGTGGCGCACCCGAAGATCATCGACTTCGGTATCGCCACGGCCTCGCGTCTGGACGACGGAGACGCCTCGGCCCGCGATTCCGCCGGCACACCCGAGTACATGAGCCCGGAACAGTTCGCCGACGGGGACGGTATCATCGACACCCGCAGCGACGTCTATTCGCTGGGCGTCATTCTCTACGAGCTGCTGATCGATCACCCGCCCATCGACCGCAAGCATTTCCGGCAATCCGGGAGACTGGATTTCGGCAAGTTGCCCGACGGCGGCACGGTGGCCGCGCCATCGACGCGGCTGGCCCGCTCCGGCGGCAAGCGCGATCACATCGCCGGCCAGCGTGCGACCCGCTATCGCCGGCTTCGCAAGCACCTGCGCGGCGACCTCGATGCCATCGTGCTCAAGGCACTGGCGGTCGATCGTGAACAGCGCTATGCCACCCCGGCCGAATTCGCCGACGACATCGCACGTTACCGCGCCTGCGAGCCGGTCCGGGCGCGCGACTGGTCGACCGGCTACCGCATGAGCAAGTTCATGCGCCGCCATGCCGTGGCCCTGGGCAGTGCCAGCGCGGTGTTGCTCGCCCTGATCGCCGGCCTGACCGCCGCCACCATCGGCATGGTCGAGGCCCAGCGCCAGGCGCACATCGCCGAGACCCGCTCGGTCGAATTGGAACAGCTGGCCGCGTTCCAGCAGTCGATGCTCGAGGAAATCGACCCCACCCTGATGGGCTTCGGCATGATCGATACCCTGCGCCGTCAGGTGGCCGAGGGCCTGGAACGGGCCGGCGAGAACGAGACAACTGCTGCGCTGGCCGCTTTTGAAACCTACCTGGCCCACGCCAATGCCGGCGATCTGGCACGCGAGGTGGTCGACGAGCATATCCTCGATCGGGCACTCGCCTCCATCGAGCGTGATTTCACCGACCAGCCGCTGCTGCAGGCCGATCTGTTCGAGGCGGTGTTCCAGGTTTACAGTGCCATCGGCCTGGTGCACGACCTGCCCGGGCTGGGTGAGCGCATTCTGGAATTGCGACGTTCTCGACTCGACGACGATGACATCGACGTCCTGAAGGCACGCCGCAGTCTGGCCAAGGGCTGGTATGCCACGGCCGAGTACGGTGCCGCCGTCGATGAACTCGAGCGTGTCATTGCCGCACTCGATGACCGCCGGCCCGAGCAAATGGACCTGATGGTTCGGGCACGAGATGACCTGGCGCTGGTGCTGGTCGATCGCGGCGACAACGAAGAGGCGTTGCTGCTGGCGGCCGACAATGTCGACCTGGCCACCGAATTCTGGCCCGCCCAGCACCCCGACCGTCTCGGTGTCTACGGCACCCGGGGTTACGTGCTGGCGCGCTCCGGCGATGTCGAGGCTGCCCTGGAGGACTTTCAGCGACAGCTCGACGGTCGTCGGCAGTCACCCGATATCGACGACACAAGCACGGCGCGTTCGATGATCAATGTATCTGCTGCGCTGGGTTCGCTTGGACGACTCGAAGAGTCGCTGGAGGTCAATCGTGAGGCCGTGGACCTGCTTGAGAGAAGCCTGGGCCGCCGCCACCCCGACACCCTTCGGGCCATGGCCAACCTCGCCAATACCCTGCACCGCGTCGGCGAGTCGGCACAGGCCATCGAATTGCTGGAAGATGCGGTAAGACTCAGAAGCGAAGTGATGGGCCCCAGCCACCCGCTGACGCTACGGGCCATGCTCAACCTGAGCAGCGTCTACACCGCCGAGGGCGAACACGACCGGGCCCTGGAGTTGATTGAAACGGTGAGCGAGCAACGCGCCCTGCTGCTGGGCGAGGATCACCTCGATACCCTGATGGCGCGCGAGCTGGAAGCCAACGTGCACCTCAACCTCGGCGATCCCGACACCGCACTGGCGCTGGTCAAACCGGTGCACCAGGCCCGCACCGAGCAACTGGGCGGGGACCACCCGCAAACCCACGATGCCGGCTGGATCCTGGGCCAGGCCCTGCGCCAAACCGGCCAACCGGAAGCCGCCGAGCCGCTGCTGGAAGGCACGATGCAAATCACCCACGAACGCGCTGGCCCCGAGCATCCCGCCACCCTGCGCAAGGCCACGGAGTATTACCACGTGCTCCTTGATCTAGGCCGAACCGACGACGCCCGGGCCGCAAGAGAGCAATATCTGGGCCCGCTGGACAAGGACAGCGAAGAGGAGGTGGAAGAAAGGTTGCGGGAGTTGTATCGGGAATTTAGGGGATGAGTTCCGGGTTCCAGGTTCCGGGTTCCCGGAAAAACGGTTTACGCTTTACGGGTTACGGTTTACGGGGTCCGGTAAACGGGG
>SKXY01000044.1 GCA_007128175.1 Wenzhouxiangella sp.
GAGCATCATGTTGCAGGTAAGAGGTGTCTACACCGCGCTGGTCACGCCTTTCGACGAGGCCGGCGAGGTCAATTACGACGCGCTCGGCGAAATCATCGAGCGCCAGGTCGCCGCCGGTGTTCCCGGCGTCGTGCCCATGGGCACGACCGGCGAATCACCGACCATGTTCAACGCCGAGCACGACGAGGTCATTCGCTACACCGTCGAAAAGGCGGCCGGCCGCATCCAGGTATGGGCCGGGACGGGCTCGAACAACACGCAGCAGGCCATCCGCACCACGCGCGAGGCGCAGAAATCCGGGGCCGACGGTGCGCTGATTGTCACGCCGTATTACAACAAGCCCAGTCAGAAGGGCCTGTATCGCTACTTCAGCGATATCGCCTCGGCCTGCGACCTGCCCATCATGGTCTACAACATCAAGGGCCGGACCGCGGTCAATGTCGAGACCGGCACGCTGGCCGAAATCGCGAAACTGCCGTCGGTGGTCGCGGTCAAGGAAGCCTCTGGCGATCTCGGCCAGATGGCCGATGTCATGATGACCATCGCTCGGGGCTCAGACAAACCGTTCTATGTGGTCTCCGGCGATGACGCGCTGACCCTGCCGCTGATGGGAATCGGCGGTCATGGCGTGGTATCGGTGGCGTCCAACCTGGTGCCCGAGCGCATGGTGCAGATGGTCAATGCCGCCGCGGCCGGCGATCTGGCCTCGGCGCAGGAGACCTTCTACGAACTGCTGCCGCTGTTCAAGGCCACCTTCATCGAGACCAATCCGGTGCCGATCAAGGCGATGATGAACCTGTGCGGAATTCCGGTGGGCGGCGTACGCAGCCCGCTGGCGCCGTTGACCGAGGCCAGTCAGCAGCGACTGGAGACCGTGTTGCGCGAGACCGGGATGATCGACTGATCAATCGTCGATGCCCATGGCCACGATCCGGAAGCGGACCAGGACTTCGTCGGCCACTTGCAGGTTGCCGCCTGCGGCGCTGAAGGGCTCGATATCGAAGTCGCTCTGGCGAATGACGAAGCGCCCGATGGCGCTGAGCTCGTGGTCGGTGAAGTTCAGGGCGACCGGCACGGTCAGCTCGCGTGCCGTGCCGGCCAGGGTGATGCGCGCTTCGATGTCGGGCTGCCAGACGGGTCCGCTGACACCCAGCGACTCGATCGTGATCAGCGGATGGTTTGCGGCATCGAGCTGGTCTTCGCCGAGCAGGTTCTCGCGTGTGTCCTTGATGGCCGAGTCCGACATGTCGGGGTCGAAGCCTTCGTCTTCGCGCCAACGGGGATGGTCAATCTCGAAGTCGATCACCGAGATTTCGAGCTTCAGTCCGGAGTCGTGAAACTCGTCGGCCAGGACGATCTCGCCCGATACGACAGACCCTCCGACCACGTGCGGATGCCCCAGTCGTGCCAGCCGGCCGGCCGGGTAGACCACGAAGCGCGCTTCGGACTGACCGTCGAGCACCACGTAGCGCCGCCCCTCGGGCAGCTCGGTCCTTTCCTCGCCGGCCGGGCGCGATGCGGCATCTGCCGCATCCGGTATCCGGGGAACGGCCTGGCAGCCGACCAGCACGGGCAACGCCAGCAGCATCAGTGACACAATCTGGACCCTCATCCTGCTAATGTTGCCGCTATCCTTCGGGAGCTGCAACCTTGACGATTCCATTACGAAATACCGATTTCGCCTACGGCCTGGTCAGCCAGCTGTTCCACTGGCTGATCGTTGCCCTGATCCTGTTCCAGTACACCTGGGCGTGGAGAATTTCCAACGTGGAAGGGTTCCGGGCCCGGTTCGAGCTGGTCACCCAGCACAAGACCATCGGCATGGTGGTACTCGGGCTGGCGGTGCTGCGGCTGGTGTGGCGCCTGTTCAACCGGCCGCCGGCGCTGCCTGATCACATGGCCCGCTGGGAGCGGCTGGGTGCCCACGCCGGGCACTGGCTGCTCTACGTGCTGATCTTCGCCATGCCGCTGTCGGGCTGGCTGTATTCCTCGGCCGCGGGGTTGGGCGATTACTGGTGGGGGCCGGTGAACTTCCCCAGTCTGGTCGACTCGAACGAAGCGCTGGAGGATTTGATGGCCCGGGTCCACCAGGTGCTGGGCATCACCCTGGGCGTGGTGGCCGTTGGCCATGCGCTGGCCGCGCTCAGGCACCACTTCTGGGTCAGGGATGACGTACTGAAAAGGATGCTGCCGATATGGCGAAAACAATAATCACTGTTATGACTTCCGCCGTTGCGATGCTGGCCACGACGGTCGTGCTGGCCGATGAGACCTGTTACACCGCCGACCAGGAAAGCGGTGAACTGCGCTTCTCGGGCGTGGCCGAAGGCACCCCGTTCCGGGGCAAGTTCGGCGAGTTCTCCGTGCGCGTGTGCCTGTCGGACGAGGACCTGACCACGGCGGGAATCGAAGTGACCGTAAAGACCGGCTCGGCCGATGTCGGCAACCGCGACGGCAACCAGGCATTGAAGGACGACGAATTCTTCGCCGTCGACCAGTTTCCCGAGGCCCGCTGGGTCAGCACGGAGATCGCGCGCGACGGGGATGACTACCGTGCCGAAGGCAGCTTGTCGATCAAGTCGCTCGAGTCGGCACAGCCGGTCACGCTGTCTCTCGAAACCGATGGTGAAACACGGACGTTGTCCGGAGGCGCCGAGATCAAGCGCCTGGACTGGGATGTCGGAACCGGTGAATTCGAGGACCCTGATTTCATCCGCAACCGGGTCGACCTGCGCTTCGAGCTGGAACTGCACCCGGAGGACTGATCGATGACGTTCACCCGCCTGTTGATCTTCGCCCTGCTGGCCATCGTCGCCTGGCGGCTCCTGACCGTGGATGTCGATTCGGTCGAGGCGCGTGATATCAGCGCCGAGCACGACGTGGTGTTTTTCACCGCGCCGTGGTGCGGCTACTGCGACCAGGCCCGCGATTACCTTGATGAGACCGGTGTGGACTACCTGGAAATCGATGTCGAGGCCTCGACGGTCAACAACCGCCAGTTCCAGGAAGTCAACGGCCGCGGCGTGCCGCTGATCTTCATCGGCGAGACGCGCATGGCCGGCTTCTCGCCGCAGGCCTACGGGCGCGCGCTGGAGGGGCTTCAGGCTACTCGCCCTTGACCCCCAGGCGCTTGTGCATGATGGGTGAAGTGGTGGTGTACTGCACGAACTGGCGCGCCTCTGGGTAGACGTATTTCTGCACGCCGAAGGCGGCCAGCGCGGCTTCGTGAAAACCCGAGAGGATGAACTTCTTCTTGCCGGGATACCAGTTGATGTCGCCGATGGCGAAGATGCCCTCGATCGAGGTCTGGAATTTCTCGGTGTCGACCTGGATCTGTTTCTTCTCCAGTTCCAGCCCCCACTCGGCGATCGGGCCCAGATCCGGGGCCAGGCCCCAGAACACCAGTACCTCGTCACCCTCGACGGTGAAGCGGTTGCGCTCCAGGTCCATCAGGTGCAGGCGAATGCCCCCGCTTTCGGTGGGTTCGGCCTGCGAGATGATGCCCTGGCGCTCGCTGACCCGGCCTTCGCCGGCCAGTTCACGCACCCTGGCCACCGAGGCCACCTGGCCGCGGTATTCCTTGCGTCGATGCACGAGGTCGATGGATGCGGCGATGTCGGCCAGGTCCATGGTCCAATCCAGCGCCGAGTCGCCGCCGCCGAGAATCAGCAAGCGCTTGCCGCGGAAGTGCTCGCGCTCGGTCACCTTGTAGTGAATCCGCGACGGGTCGACATTGTCGATGCCCTTGGCCCTGAGCCGGCGAGGCTGGAATGCGCCCAGACCGGCGGCGATGATGACCGCGCCGGCATCGAACTCGGTGCCTTTCGAGGTGACCACCGTGAACCGTCCGTCGTCGCGCTTTTCGAATTGCGTGACCTGCTGGCCGAGATGAAAACCGGCATCGAACGGCGCGATCTGCTCCATCAGCTTGTCGATCAGTTCCTGCGCGCCGATCACCGGCCATGCGGGGATATCGTAGATGGGTTTTTCCGGGTACAGCTCCGCACACTGCCCGCCGACCTGCGGCAGTGAATCGACCACTTCGGCCTTCAGGCCCAGCAGGCCGAGTTCGAACACCTGGAAAAGGCCGACGGGGCCGGCGCCGACGATAACCGCATCGGTCTGGATTGGGGCGTTGATTTCGCTCACGGATGACGTGGGGATTGGGGTGTGTCGATATGATAACCGGCAGACTGATTGAAGGTTTCAGGATTCAGGTTTCAGGATTCAGGATTCAGGATTCAGGTTTCAGGATTCCGGTTTCAGGATTCAGGGAAAAGACGGTTTACGCGCGAGTATCATCTGCCGGAAACCGGAAACCAAAAATCGTAACTCGTAAATCATGAATGACCAGCGTGAGATCAAGTTGCACCCCGAATGGCTGGATGTCCTCGGCGAGGAGTTCGACAAGGACTACATGAAAGCGCTGCGCGCCTTCCTGCTCGAGCGTAGCCGGGCCGGGGCGACGGTTTACCCGCCGGGCAAGCACATTTTCAATGCACTCGATTCAACGCCGCTGTCGCAGGTCAAGGCCGTGATTCTCGGTCAGGATCCCTACCATGGCCCCGGCCAGGCGCACGGGCTGTGCTTTTCGGTGCAGAAGGGCGTGCGGATTCCGCCTTCGCTGGTCAATATCTACAAGGAAATCGAAGCCGATCTGGGCTTCAGCATGCCCGGCCATGGCAATCTCCAGCCCTGGGCCGAGCGCGGCGTGCTGCTGCTCAATGCCGTGCTCACCGTCGAGCGCGGCAACGCCGGGGCCCACCAGGGCAAGGGCTGGGAGCAGTTCACCGATGCCGTGGTCGATGCGGTCAACACCCGACGCGACAATGTCGTCTTCCTGCTCTGGGGCAGTCACGCCCAGCGCAAGGGCGCCGGCATCGACAGCCGACGCCACCTCGTCCTCAAGGCACCGCACCCCTCGCCGCTGTCGGCCCACCGCGGCTTCCTGGGGTGCCGGCATTTTTCGCAGGCCAATGAGTGGCTGGAAAGTCGTGGCGTTGCGCCCATCGACTGGCGGCTGACCTGAATCGACGTTGACGTCTATCCCTCGGTGATCCTGCGCCGGGCCGCCGAGCGCATGCCCAGGTAGATGCCGATCAGGGCCATCACGATGCCGACGATCTGCCAGGGTTCGAGCCTGAGGCCGAACAGGATCATGTCCCAGATAATGGAAGAGGACGGCTGGATGAGCAGCAACAGGCCGACCAGGGCGGCGGGCAGGAACGGCATGCCGCGGGTGATCAGCAGCCAACCCACCATCTGGCAGAACACGCCCAGCCCGACCAGCGACCAGAAGGCCTGCCAGGTGGGGATGACGAAATCGTTGCCTTCGAGCAGGTTGGCCAGGCCCAGCACCAGGCCGCAGCACAGCGTGGATTGCAGCAGGCGAGCCTCGGGCCGGATATGGCTGTGGCGGATCTGGAAGCCTCTGAGGGCCAGCAGGTAGAAGGCGTAGGCCAGGGCGGTCAGCACGCCCAGTACCACGCCCAGGCGATAATCGGGCGGCAGGTTGGCCCAGTCGCGTCCGAACAGCAGCCACAGACCACCCATGGCCAGCGCGAGGCCGCTGGCGAAGCGCCAGCCCACGCGCTCGCGCATCCAGATCACGCCCACGGCGGTGAGCACGAAGACCTGGAGGTTGGCCATCAGGGTCGACAGGCCCGGGCCGATGTATTCGATGGCGCGGTGCCAGAACCAGATGTCGGCGGCAA
>SKXY01000304.1 GCA_007128175.1 Wenzhouxiangella sp.
CGTCGGCTCGAGATCTGCACGGCCTACTGACGCACGGACGCACAGACCTCAGACTCCCTACCGCCCAAAGGACGGCAGGGGGCTCCGATTCACCTCAAGCGCCGTCAGCGCCTCAGGACTTGCCGGCCTCCGGCGCGCCACCCTGCGGCGGCTCGTCGGGCTCCGGCGTCGCCGTGCCTTTCTCGCGATCCCAGTCCATGGCCTTGGTCTTGAACTCGCCGAATTTCTTCGACACGCCGTTGAGCTTGGCTTCCCACTCGGGGTTGGGTTCCTGGCCCTCGGTGACCTTGAAGAACACCTGCATCAGCGCGGTCATGCCGATCGGCTCGATCACCGACTGCTTCACACCCCAGGCGAAGATGACCGCGGTGATCAGTGCCAGCGGGCCGGCCATGGCCGGGATGACCGCGACCAGGGCGATCATGGGACCGAGAATCACCAGGAACACGAGGAAGGTCAGGGCCCAGATGATGAAGGCCAGCCAGAACGCGTTCTTCAGAAAGGCCTTGTAGTTCTGGGCGTACAGGATCAGCGCGGTCTGGCTGGAGCGCCAGGGGTTGTCCGACCTGGTGCGAATGTTGTGCGCCAGGATCACTTCATCAAGGTAGGTCAGTGACAGGTTGACCACGGTATTGATGAACTTGACCACATTACGCAGCCCCGGGATGGGGATGAAGGAGGTGATGGTGAAGAAGGCGCGGTTGAAGGCTCTCAGCACCACCTTGATGAGCTGGTCGACGCCGAACAAAACAGAAGATTCTGCAAAGCGTTCGCGCACCACTTGCTGGGCGTGGTCGATCTGGCCTCGTCCGCCGGGCAGCTCCTTGCCTTCCATCAGCTCGACCAGCACGGCGATGTGGCCGGCCTTGACCATGTACAGCAAGTACTCGCGCAGCAGGTAGGCGATGGCCGACATGATGCCGAAACCGACCAGGCCGCCGAAGAAGCTGAATGCGCCGGGCTCGCCGCCGATCATGCCGATGCCGTAGCCGATGCCCGCGCCGATGCCGGTCAGCAGGATGTAGGCCAGCGTGATGCCGAAATAGATCAGGAAGCGAAACACCAGAAACGGCAGCGTGCGCATCATCAGGCTGAGCACTTCGCCGATCTTGAAATCCATCATGTCAGGACCCTCGCAGGTTATGAGTTGTTGTCTACCGGATCATACGGGATTCGCACGGAAATGTTGCCAGGTGACGCAATCGGGGCGCTCATCACGAGCCATCATTTGCCTTGATGAGGGCCTTCAGCCGCTGGAGCAAGGCGTCGGCCGGAAACTCTGCGTGGGCCGAATTGACGTAAACCAGGAGATCGAGGTCGGTGTACCAGGAGAAATCGACGGTAAAACCTGCTTCCGAGCCGGTGTGGCCGATGACCGGGCCGAGGGGCGAGTTGCGAAAGTGCAGGCCAAAGCCGTACTGACTGCCGTCGGGTTCACGGACCTGGGGCTCCAGCCACCGTTCCAGCCACGGTGATGACAGCCAGATCTCGCGCCGTATGGCATGCCACCAGGCAAGGATGCCGGTCGGGCGGGCCAGCAGGTCGCCGGCACCGCGGATGTTGTAGCCCATGCCGTCGGCCAGCCTCGGCTGGTCGAGCCAGTGGCCGAGATCGAGCTCATGACTGCGCCCGCGTACCAGTTCCCTGGCATGCCAGTCGGGTAGTCGGAGTCCTATATCGCCGACTCCGGCGGTGTTGAGTACGCTGCCGACGAGATAGGCTTCCCATGATTGTTCGGCCACGGTTTCGATCAGCACCGCGAGCAGTCCGTAGCCGATGTTTCCGTACTCGAAACCTGCCCCGGGCGGGTGATCGGGCGGAAACTGCTGCACCCGCTCCAGGAAGGTTTTGCGATCGACCGGTTCGAAGAGGTGACCGTTGGCGTGATCGCGATGCCTGATTTCTGCCGGCAGGCCGGCCGTGTGGGTGAGCAGGGCCTGAATCGGGATGTCGGACCAGGGAGATTCCAGCGTTTCGAGATAGTCGCCGATGGGGGTGTCCAAGGCCAGTTTTCCCTCGGCGGCGAGGGCGAAAACGGCGCTGGCGGTCAATGGTTTTGTGACCGATGCCAGCGGCATGACGGCGTTGTCGGCCACCGGGCGCGGGTCGTTCAGGCCCATGGTGCCGTAGCCGCTCAGCAGTAACACCTCGTCGCCATGGGCGACCAGCACCTGGCCGGCAAAACCGTCTCTTGCCAGGGTCTGCAGTTGCCGGTCGAATCGCTCCGTGCTCCGCTCGACTTGCTCATCGGTCGGCAAGTTTGCGCAGGCGGTCAGGATTACGGCAGGCAGTGCCAGCTTGATCAAGCGGCGCAGCGCCGCCGCCGGATATCTCATGCGGGCCGCCTCACCATTCACCTACATGCTGCGAATGTCGACGAACGCCCCCGATTCGTAATCACTCTTGAGCGTGTCGAGCAGGTCGATCAGGGTATCGCCGGCCTCGCGCGGGGAGGGCATGTCAGGCGTGCCGCGCGCATCTTTCAGCTTCTGTACGGACGGGAACTCCTCGCTGTCGACATCGCCGCAGAGGTACTCCTGCATATCGGTGTCGACCAGCCCGGGAGCGAAGGCGGTCAGATGGGTGTCCGGCATTTCCTGCGCGTACAGGGTGACCAGGTTGTTGAGCGCGGCCTTGGACAAGGAATAGCCGCCCCAGCCGTAGTTCATGTTGACCGCCGCACCCGAGGAAATGGCAACCACCTGGTCAACCGGGATCTGGCGCTCGATGAACCAGTCCAGGATGACCTTGTTGGCCCAGACGTTGACGCGCATGATGTGTTCGAGATCATGGACGTCAGTACTGGAGATTTCCTGGATGCGGCCAAGGATGCCGGCGTTGAGAACCACCAGGTCCAGCCTGAGACAGTCCGACAGCAGGCTGTCCAGCCCTTCGTCGATCGAGTTCAGGCTGCCGAGATCCTGCAGGCGGTCCCTGAGCACATCGTCGTTTTTCGGCTTCAGCGCGCAGCCGGTCCGGCTCATGCCCCAGACGATGGCGTCTCGTTCCAGCAGGGCTTCGGTCAGGCCGTAGCCCAGCCCGCTGCTGTTGCCGGTGATAAAGACGTTCATTGTGTCCCTCCAATGGTGCGTTCAAACAGGTCGAGAATGCGCTGGTACTGGTCCCGCCAGCTGGTCGGCCGCGTGAAGGCATGGCGCTCGAGCGGGTAGGAAGCCAGTTCCCAGTTGTCCTTTTCCAGGTCGAGCAGGCGTTGCGCCAGGCGCACGACGTCCTGGTAGAAAACATTGTCGTCAAGCATGCCCGCGGTCATCAGCAGGTGGCCTTCCAGCCCTTCGGCGAACTCGATGGGAGAGCTGCGTTCGTAGGCTTCCGGGTCCACCTCGGGTGTATTGAGGATGTTCGCGGTGTAGGGGTGGTTGTAGTGAGCCCAGTCGGACACCGGCCGGAGTGCGGCACCGGCGGTGAAGATTTCGGGCGCGTTGAACAGAGCCATGAAGGCCATGAAGCCGCCGTAGGATCCGCCGTAGATGCCGATGCGCTCGGGATCGGCATTGTGGTTTTCGACCAGCCAGTCGACGCCGTCGATGTAGTCTTCCAGTTCCGGTGTGCCCATCTGGCGGTAAATGGCGGTACGCCAGTCGCGCCCGTAGCCGCGGCTGGCGCGGAAATCCATGTCGAGCACGTGGTAGCCGCGCTCGGTCAGCAGGTTGTGGAACATCTGCTCACGGAAGTACTGCGGGTAGCGGAAATGTACATTCTGCAGGTAGCCGGCGCCGTGGACGAACAGCACCACGGGATACTGGTCGCCGCCGTGGGCCGGCTCGCCTTGCGCCGGGTAAAACCTCGACCAGATCGGATCGTCGACGTGGCTGGACTCGACCGCCACGATCTCGGGCATCTGCCATTCGATTTCACGAAACTGATCCGAGCGGGTGTCGGTCAGCGCGCTCAATTCGCCGCTGGTGAGGTCGGCCAGGCCGGCCTGTGGTGGCAGGTAGGCCTCGGAAAAGCGCACCAGGGCGCGGTCATCGCCCGGCAACAGGGCGAAGTCCTCGATCCCTCTATGAGTGGTGATTCGCTCCAGTTCACCGGCGCCGATGTCGAGGCGATAGAGATCGTACTCGCCGGGATGGCTGCGGTTGGACAGGACGATGGCGACATCGCCCTGCGGGAGGATCACCGGATCCATGACCTCGAACTCGCCGCTGGTGACTGCGCGCGCTGAGCCGCCACCGGCAGCGACAGTATGAAAGTGGCTGTAGCCGGATTCTTCCGACAGCAGCCACAGGGTCTCGGACTCGGGCAGCCAGCCGAAATCGTTGAAGGCCCAGTTGATCCAGGCTTCGTCGGTCAGGCGATGGCGATTGACCAGTTCGGTCGTTTCCGGATCGAGCACGGCAAGCCAGCGGTCCTTGTTGTCGTTGGCGCGCACTTGCACGGCAGCCAGGTGGCCGTCGGCATGCCACTCGATGCCGATGAAGCTCACGGCGCGGTTCTGACCTTCAGGCAGTGGGTCGATGTCCTGGGCCTGTTTGAGTTCGGCCAGCGGGTCGTCCTGGATGCCGGGCAGGGTATCCAGCGACAGTTCGTGTCTTTCGCGGGCTTCCAGGTCAAGCAGCCACAGGGACTGGGCGGCCGGCTCGTTGCGGCCCACGCGGGTGCGCACATCTTCGATTTCGATGTAGCCGTCGACGGTCACGTAATGCGGCATTTGGCCGGTGCGGCCGCCGTCGTGATGGACGGGCTGAACGGCAACCAGCAGCCAACGTCCGTCGGGAGACAGGCTGGACTGGGTGGGCTGCATGCCTTCACCGAGGTACCAGGGAGCGGGCGAGCGGGTGATGTCCTCGCGCGCGGCGCGCTCGGCTTCTTCTCGCTGCTCGCGTTCGTCCTCCATGTCCTCGCGCAGGCTGGAAAACAGGCGAAGCTGCATCTGCGCCAGGCTGTCCTCGGGTTCGGCATCGGGCTCGCTCTCGAACCTCAGGTCGGCGACCGGCCAGGCCAGTTGTTCAATCAGGTCGTGAATCCACCAGCTGTTGCCGCGCCGAAAGACGATGCGGTCGCCTTCGGGGCTGAAGGTCGGCTGGCTGTCGGTTTCTGTGGTGCGCGTGATCTGGCGCGGGCGGTCTTCGCCGGGCAGGCGTACGAACAGGTTGCCGTCACGTATGAAGGCGGCACGATCGCTGTCGAGATGAAAAACCGGCCGGGCGGCATCGATGCCGGCATGGTCGGCATAGTCGAGGCGCTCGTCTTCTCCGGTTGCCAGGTCGATGCGATGAATGTCGCGCACAGTGGAACCGTCGCGCTTGATCCGGTAGTAGACGGCTTCGCCGTCGAGATTCCACCAGGCTTGTTCGACCGGCGAACCCATCCATTCGGGGTCGGCCATGATCTGGCGAAGGTCGGGGGCGGTGGCAAGAGCAAGCGGGCACAGCAGCAGCGCAAGGGCTGCAATCATCAGTTTGTTGTTCATTTGATCTCGAATGTTTTTGCGTCCGTAACGGAACTGATTCTAAGCCAACGGGTCCCAGCATACCGCAAGCAGCATGGAAGCTGACTGCGATGGCACGGCCAGCCAGGAATTTTCGGGGTATGCCCTTGCAATGATTTCAGGCCGTGTCTATACTATGCAACTCGATTGCGGGGTGGAGCAGTCTGGCAGCTCGTCGGGCTCATAACCCGAAGGTCGCAGGTTCGAATCCTGCCCCCGCTACCAGGTTTTTTAGACGAAGAAAAAAGCCCCTGGTCAAAG
>SKXY01000091.1 GCA_007128175.1 Wenzhouxiangella sp.
AGTCGGAGAGCAGCGACGAACAGGACGCCGGCTCGGACGATTCGGATGATGATGAACAGCAGAAGGCGGAGGCTTAAGCAATGGCACGTTTCATGAGACGACGCAAGTACTGCCGCTTTACCGCGGAGGGAATCGAGGAGATCGATTACAAGGATATCGACCTGCTCAAGGATTTTGTCGGCGAGACCGGCAAGGTCGTGCCCAGCCGCATTACCGGCACCAAGGCCAAGTACCAGCGCCAGCTGGCCACAGCGATCAAGCGCGCCCGCTATCTGGCGCTGCTGCCGTACACCGATAACCATTGAAGACCGGGGTAACGTCATGAAGCTGATTCTTCTCGAGAACATCTACAACCTCGGCGATCTGGGCGATACCGTCACCGTGCGCCCAGGCTACGGTCGCAACTTCCTGCTGCCGCGCGGCAAGGCCGTGCCGGCGACGAAGGCCAACATCGAAGCCTTCGAAGCCCGTCGCGAGGAACTGCAGCGCCACGCCCAGGACAAGCTGGCCGCCTCCGAAGCACGCCGTGAGGCCATCGACGGGATCGAAGAGGTGCTGTTTTCCGTTCCGGTCAGCCCGGAAGGTCGACTGTACGGCTCGATCAATCCCAACGAGATTGCTGGCAAGCTCACCGAGATGGGTTTTGCAGTGGAAAAGGCCGAGGTCGACATGCCCGAAGGCCCGATTCGCGAGCCAGGCGAGTTCACGGTCGGTCTTATCCTGCATGCCGACGTGCAGACCGAGGTCAAGATCAAGGTCATCGCCGCAGAAGGCTGACTTTCGGAGACGGGTTCCGCTGCCCGTCACCTTCTGGCTGTTTGCTGGAGAATATCGATGGCCCGGGGCTTCCCGGGCCATCGTTTTTTAACGGGGGGCAGATGAATTGATGAGCCCGTGAGTTGCCCGTTTCCGATGGCCAAGTTCGGCTCATCTGGGTTAGACTGGTCGGCCTTCCCTGCAACTTGCGATGTTGGTATTTTCCTGAAGTGGCTGAACCAAGAATTTCGACACTGACCAACGTCAAGGCGCCGCCTCACTCCAACGAGGCAGAGCAATCGCTTCTGGGCGCGCTGATGCTTTCGGCCAACGCCTGGGACAAGATCGCGGATCAGATCGATGAAGCCGATTTTTACCGCGAGACTCACCGTCTCATCTATCGAGCCATTTCCGAACTGGGCCAGCAGGGCCAGCCCTGTGACGCCATTACCGTGAATGAGTGGTTTTCTCGCCACGGAATGCTCGATCGGGTCGATGCCGGGGCCTACCTGACCATGCTGGCCAATGAGACTCCGGGCCCGGCCAACGTGGTTGGTTATGCGCAGATCATTCGCGAGAAATCCATCCTCCGTCAACTGATCGAGATTGGCGCCGATATCGCCGATACGGCCCTCAATACCGCGGGACGCAGCAGCAAGGAAGTGCTGGAGGAGGCCGAGCAGCGAATCTACGCCATTGCCGACCAGGGTGCGCACCGGACCTCCGGGTACGTCACGATCCAGCAAGTCATGGCCGAGGCGATGAACGTGCTCAACGACCTTCAGGAGAACGAGGGTGAGTTGACCGGCGTGCCGACCGGGTTTACCGATCTCGACCATCACACCTCGGGTCTGCAGAAGACCGACCTGGTCATCGTCGCCGGTCGTCCCTCCATGGGTAAGACCAGTTTTGCGATGAATATCGCTGAACGTGCAGCCATCCGGCACAAGGTGCCCGTTGCGATCTTCTCCATGGAAATGTCGGACGTGCAGCTGGTGATGCGCCTGTTCTCATCGCTTGGCCAGATCGACCAGAACCGCTTGCGTACCGGCAAGCTCGAAGGTCACGACTGGGTCAACCTGCGCTCGGCGATGAGCATGCTGAAAGGGGCCGGCATCTTCATCGACCAGACACCGTCGCTGTCGCCGACCGATATGCGGGCGCGCGCACGGCGAATGAAGCGTGAGCACAATATCGGCCTGATCGTGGTCGATTACTTGCAGCTGATGAAAGCACCGGGGCTGTCGGAGAACCGTACCAACGAGATCAGCGAGATCTCCCGCAGCCTCAAGGCGCTTGCCAAGGAGCTTGACTTGCCGGTCATCGCGCTGTCGCAGCTCAATCGTGCGCTGGAGCAACGCCCGGACAAGCGCCCCAAGATGGCCGACCTGCGCGAGTCCGGAGCCATCGAGCAGGATGCCGACCTGATCCTGTTCATCTACCGCGACGAGGTTTACAACGAGGACTCGCCGGACAAGGGTAAGGCCGAAATTATCATCGGCAAGCACCGTAACGGTGCAACCGGAAAGGTCGA
Organism: Wenzhouxiangella sp.; assembly: GCA_007128175.1. Taxonomy (GTDB): domain Bacteria; phylum Pseudomonadota; class Gammaproteobacteria; order Xanthomonadales; family Wenzhouxiangellaceae; genus Wenzhouxiangella. Next base: position 2,291 of record SKXY01000091.1, read on the forward strand.
CCTGGCCTTCCAGGGAGAGTACGTGAGGTTCCGCGATTTCACCTACGATCACTACCGCCAGGATGACTGATCAGGGGCTGCAGGGCCGCTAACTCCGCCATGGCACGCAATACCATTGCCCGTATCCATCCGGATGCCGTTGCCCACAATCTTCGCCAGGTTCGCGAACGCGCGCCAGGCAGCCGGGTGATGGCTGTGGTGAAAGCCGATGCGTACGGCCACCGTATCGATCTGTGCCTGCCGGCCCTCGCCGGTGCCGACATGCTGGCAGTAGCGACCATTGAAGAAGCGCGGGCCATTCGACGGCTGGGAAATGGTTTGCCGGTACTGCTGCTTGAGGGTGTGACCGATCCCGGCGACCTCGCCGTTGCCTCGGAGCTCGGGCTCGAGTTGACCGTGCACCACCGCAACCAGATGGAGGCTTTGGGACGGTTTGGTCGCCAGGTGACGCCGCGGGTCTGGCTCAAGGTCGACTCCGGTATGCATCGGCTGGGTGTGGATCAGGCCGAAGCGGCTGAACTCCATCACCGCCTTTTGCAGTTGCCCGGGGTGGAGCGGGTCAACCTGATGAGTCACCTGGCGTGCGCCGAGCAGACCGGTCACCCCCTCAACACGCTCCAGCTGGAGCGTTTCGACTCGACCGTATTCGGTCTCGAGGGTGAGCACTGTCTGGCCAATTCGGCAGCCATCTTCGGCTGGCCCGCGATACACCGGGACTGGGTGCGTGCCGGTATCGTGCTGTACGGCATCTCGCCCATGGAAGTCGGGAGCGGATCCGATCTTGGCCTTAGGCCGGCGATGACGCTGACTTCGGAGCTTTTGGCGGTCAACCGCGTGCCGGCCGGCGAATGTATCGGTTACGGCGGCCGTTTCGTTACGCCCGATGACATGCTGATCGGAGTGGCGGCAATCGGCTACGGCGACGGCTATCCTCGGTCCATGGCCGACGGCGCACCGGTGCTGGTCAATGGCCGTCGTTGCCGGCTGGCCGGGCGCGTGTCGATGGACATGATCACTATCGATCTGGCCGACTGCCCGGATGCGAAAATCGGCGATCCTGTGGTGTTGTGGGGCAATGACCTGCCGATCGAAGAGGTGGCCCGTTCGGCCGGCACCATTCCCTACGAGCTGGTCTGTCGTATCACCCGTCGCGTGCGTTACAGGGCACAGTCTGCGCGGCATGCCCCCGGTAAGGTAAAATAGCCGGTCTTTCAACCGGTTCAGGAATACATGGCGGGCAAGCTCTACATTCAGACCCACGGCTGCCAGATGAACGAGTACGACTCGGAGAAAATGGCCGACGTGCTCGCCCATTCGCACGGCCTGGAACTGACTGATCGGCCCGAGGAGGCCGACGTCATTCTGGTCAATACCTGCTCCATTCGCGAGAAGGCCCAGGAGAAGGTGTTCTCGCAGCTTGGTCGCTGGCGCCCCCTCAAGGAGGCGCGGCCGGAAGTCGTCATCGGCGTGGCCGGTTGCGTGGCCAGCCAGGAAGGCGAGGGCATTGTGCGTCGAGCGCCTTACGTTGACATGGTGTTCGGCCCGCAGACCATTCACCGCCTGCCGAAACTGCTCGAGCAGGCACGCGCCGGCGGCGACTCGGCCATCGATATCAGCTTTCCGGAAATCGAGAAGTTCGATCATTTGCCGAGTCCGGGTGCAAAAGGTGCCACGGCCTTCGTCTCTATCATGGAGGGCTGTTCGAAGTACTGCTCGTTCTGCGTGGTGCCCTACACCCGCGGCGAGGAGGTCAGCCGTCCGCTGGACGACGTGATAGCCGAAGTCGCGGAACTGGCCGGGCAGGGCGTTTGCGAGATCAACCTGCTGGGTCAGAACGTCAACGCCTACCGCGGGCCGATGCACGACGGTGGTACCGCCGACCTGGCCCTGCTCATTCGCTATGTCTCGCATATCGAGGGCATCGAGCGCATCCGCTTTACCACTTCCCACCCGGTCGAGTTTACCGACAGCCTGGTCGAGGTCTTCGCCGAGGTGCCGCAACTGGCCAACTACCTGCACCTGCCGGTGCAGTCGGGGTCGGACCGCGTGCTGTCGCTGATGAAGCGAGGGCATACCATTCTCGAGTACAAGCAGAAGATTCGGCGCCTGCGCAAGGTCCGGCCGGATATCGCGCTGAGCTCCGATTTCATCGTCGGTTTCCCAGGCGAGACAGAACATGATTTCCAGCAGACGCTGGATCTGGTGCGAGAACTGGAGTTCGATCAGAGCTTCAGCTTCATCTACTCGGCGCGCCCCGGCACCCCGGCGGCCTCCTTCCCCGACAATGTCTCGCTGGAGGAGAAGAAGGATCGACTCAAGCGCCTTCAGGACCAGCTCAACCGGCAGGCAAAGGCCTATGCCGAAGCGATGGTCGGCACCACCCAGCGGGTGGTGGTCGAGGGGGCGAGCAAAAAAGACAGCGGCGAGCTGGCCGGCCGCACCGAGAACAACCGGGTCGTCAATTTCCCCGGTCCCCCAGAACTCATCGGTCGCATGACCGAGGTGACCATCACCGCCGCACTGGCCAACTCCCTGCGCGGGCGAGTTGCAACCTCCGATACGGCGGCGGCCTGAATGAGTACTGCATCAGCAACGGCGGTTACCCTGGAACTCGAACCGATCGACAACGAACGCCTGGCCAATCTCTGCGGACATCTGGATGACCACCTGCGCCTGATCGAGCGGCGACTGGGTGTGTCCATCGCGGCACGCGGCAATCTGTTCAGCGTCGAGGGCGAGGCGGACGCCACCCAGGCAGCCCGGCGCGTACTGCGCCAGCTCTACCGCCAGGCCGAATCCGAAGTACTGACTCCGGCGACCGTCAACCTGCACCTGCAGCAGTCCGGACTGGACGAGCCGGAAACCGAGGAAGTAGAGGTTGGCATCCGCACCCGGCGCGGCATGATCCGCGGGCGCGGCCCCAACCAGCGCCGCTATCTTCAGCGGATTGCCGATTGTGATGTCAATTTCGGGGTCGGTCCCGCCGGCACCGGCAAGACGTTCCTGGCGGTTGCCTGCGCGGTAGATGCGCTGGAATCGGACCGTGTTCAGCGCATCGTGCTGGTGCGTCCGGCCGTCGAGGCCGGCGAGCGCCTGGGGTTTCTGCCCGGCGACCTGGCCCAGAAGGTCGATCCCTACCTGCGGCCCTTGCACGATGCACTCTACGAGATGCTCGGATTCGAAAAGGCCGCCCGACTGACCGAGCGCAACGTCATCGAGGTCGCACCTCTGGCCTACATGCGCGGGCGCACGCTCAACGACGCCTTCGTCATTCTCGACGAGGCTCAGAACACCACCTCCGAGCAGATGAAGATGTTTCTGACCCGTATCGGCTTCGGATCCAAGGCGGTGATTACCGGCGACATGACCCAGATCGACCTGCCGCCCAAGGTCAGTTCCGGGCTGCGCCAGGCCATCGAGCTGCTCAAGGATGTCGAGGGCGTGAGCCAGACGTTTTTCGATGCACGCGACGTGGTGCGCCACCCCATCGTCCGACGCATTGTCGAGGCCTACGAACGAGCCGATGAACAGAAGCGCTGAAGCCGTAATCGAGCGCCTGGTCATCCAGCGCGCGAGCGAGCGCGACGATCTGCCCGGCGACGAACTATTCGAGCGATGGGTGGATGCGGTACTTGCAGATCAACCGCACGCCTCGCTGGTCGTGCGCCTGGTCGACGAAGCGGAGGGTCGCGAACTCAACAGGACATGGCGGCAGCGCGATTATGCGACCAATGTGCTCAGTTTCCCGGCCAGTCTTCCGGAGGGTACGGGACTGCAGTTCCTCGGTGACATCGTGCTTTGTGCGCCGGTCATTGCCCGAGAGGCGGCGGAGCAGGGCGAACCGCCGGAGTCTCACTGGGCCCATCTGGTGATTCACGGCATCTTGCATCTGCTCGGATTCGACCATATTACTGCCGACCAGGCGGTCGAGATGGAGTCGCGCGAGATTGAATTGCTGCGTACACTGGACATCGCCAATCCGTATCATGCCGATGAAGACTGATCGCTGTTTCACATGCATGGATTGCGGCGGGGATTTCTGCCGTGATCGTGCCGAGAGTTCATGAACGACGACACATCAGACAGTAGCAGTTCCTCATCCCGGGGCTGGCTGGAACGCCTGGGTCGCGCATTCGGTGGCGAGCCGCGCAGTCGCGAGGACCTGGTGGAGTTGTTGCGCGATGTGGCCGATCACGGCCTGATCGAGGGCGACACGCTGGCCATGCTCGAAGGGGCGCTTGAAGTCGATGAGCTGCAGGTGCGCGATGTGATGATCCCGCGCTCCCACATGGTGGTGATCCCGGCCGGCTCATCGCTGACCGATATCCTTCCGATTATCATCGAGTCCGGGCATTCGCGCTTTCCGGTCGTCGGCGAGGACCGTGACGAGGTCAATGGCATCCTGCTGGCCAAGGACCTGCTCAAGCTGGTAGCCGACGGTGAAGATATCGAGTTGTCGGATCTTGTCCGTCCCCCCGTCATCATTCCCGAATCGAAGCGACTCAACGTGTTGTTGCGCGAATTTCGCGTCAGCAAGAACCACATGGCGATCGTCGTCGATGAGTACGGCGGCGTCTCGGGTCTGGTAACCATAGAGGATGTCCTCGAGGAAATCGTCGGTGACATCGATGACGAGCACGACGCCGATGCCGTGGCCGACGTGCAGCGGCTGGAAGAGGGCAAGTTCCTGGTACAGGCGCTGACACCGATCGACGACTTCAACGGTGCGCTGGATACCGATTACAGCGACGACGAGTACGACACCATTGGTGGCCTTGTTGTTGCCGAGTTCGGTCGCCTGCCGGAAGCTGGCGAGTCGGTCGAGATAGGTGAATGGACTTTCGTCGTCGCCAGTGCGGATGATCGTCGCCTGCATGCCATGGAAGTATTCCGCACCCCCTGATCACCGCCGTCGCCGAAAGTGCCGAAGCGGATATCGGGGACAGGGCGTCGGGAGCCTCTATCCGTCCTGATTGCCGTTGACGAACCGTGCCGCCCACGCAGCAATGATGGCCGCGGCCCAGTGAGCATCGGCCGGGTCGCTCAGCAGGTGGTCAGCGTCATCCAGACTGATGAAACTTCTTGGATGTTTCGCGGCGCTGAATATCCGCTGGGCATGGTCGATGGAGACGACGCGATCGACGGGTGAATGCATGACCAGCAGGGACCGCCCGAGTTGGCGCAGGCGCTCTCCCAGATCGTGATTGCGTGCATCCTCGATGAAATCACGCCGAATACGGAATCGGCGCCCGGCCAGTTCCACTTCGGCCGAGCCCTCCTGCATGATCTCGTCGACCCGATCGTCAAAATGCCGGATCACGTTGTCGGGTGTGGAAGGCGCACCGATAGTGGCGACGGCCCGGACCGAATCGATGCGTTCGGTCACTGCCAGGCAGGCGGCCCCGCCGAGTGAGTGCCCCACCAGCAACTGTGGAGGCGCCAGCTCCTTTGCCAGCCATGAGGCCGCGTCTTCCAGATCGTCCAGGTTGCTGGAGAAGTGGGTGTCGGCAAAATCACCCTCGCTCTCGCCCAGGCCGGTGAAATCAAAGCGAAGTACGGCGAAACCGGCATCGGCCAGGCGAGCGGTGATCTCGCGTGCCGCGCGGATGTCGCGCCCGCAAGTGAAGCAGTGGGCGAATACGGCGCTGGCCCGAGGCTTGTCCCGGGTCGACATTTCCAGGTTGCCGATCAGCCGTACACCGGCGCGGTTTTCGAATTGAACTCGTGACATGTTGATCGGGTTTTCATCGAGAAGGAGGTGCCAAAGTCCAGTATGCCGCGGAATTGGGTACCATGCGCTACGTATTCTTCCCGGATTCCTGTTGATGAAGTTGCTGTTGCCGATATTGCTGGCGCTGTTGGCATTTGTGCCGACCGATGCGGATGCCCAGGAGGCCTGGCTGGTTACCTACGGCCCGGGCGAGGAGGTCTGGGAGCGATTCGGTCACAACGCGCTGTGGCTGGTCGATGAAGAAGCCGGTCTGGATCATGCATTCAGCTTTGGCTACTTCGAGATGGATCGTGCCGGCTTCTACTTCGATTTCGCCCGCGGCATCATGCGCTATTTCGGCTCCGCGTCGACGTCGGCACGGGAATTCGAGTTCTACCGGGGGCGCGACCGTTCCATTACCGCCCAACGGCTCGATCTGACGCCAGCTCAGATCCGCTGGCTGCATCGCTTGCTCAACGAGGCCATTTTCCCGGTCCCCCAATACTACGATTACGACTACTATTTCGCCAACTGTTCAACCTGGTTGCGGGATCTGCTTGATGAGGTGACGGCGGGATCACTTGCCGAGACGATGCAGCAGCGTCCGGCGCGGCAGAACCTCCGCGAGCACACCAGCCGGCTTAATTTGCAACGTCCGTGGCTGCATGCCGGGCTGATGACCTTGCTGGGCCCGGAGATCGACCGTGAGCGTACGGCCTGGGAAGAAGCCTTTTTGCTCGATGCGCTGGCCTACTGGGTTGGCAACATCGAACTGGAAGGGCGACCTCTCGTGTCCGAGACTCGGGTGATCCACGAACCCGCGGTTCACCAGCCCCCGGAAAGTGATACGATCCTGTGGTGGTTCTATCTTCTCCTTGGCGTGGTCGGGAGTGCACTGGTTCTGCTGCCGTTGTGGCTTGGGCAGGGGGCATGGACATTGCTCCCCTGGCGATTGGCCGTGATTGCGTACGGGATGAGCGGCACGTTGATACTGGCGATGTGGCTCGGCACCGCTCATTACCCGGTGGCGGGCAACCTGATGTTGTTCATTCTCCACCCGCTTTGGCTGCTTTTGCTGTTGCCACTGGGCCATACGGCACGGGTCACTGTCTGGTGGCTGTTGAGTGCGGCGTTGGTGGCCGGCATTGTGTTGCTGGCAGTCCCGGATGGCCCGCAATACCGGGCTGATCTGCTGCTCTGGCTGGCACCCCTGGCGCTTGCGATGCTGTGGGTGAGCAGGCGCATTCGAGCGCCCCGTCCTGGGGCCAATCCCGCCATCTGACGGTTTTCGCGACGATCGGCTCGCTGGCGTCGGCACTGCGTTTCCAATACACTGACAGCACGGGGGGTAATCTGCAGGAGGCCTGCCATGATGCAGCACAAGATCGTTGCCCGGTTTCTCGACGGACGAGTACTCAAGGGCGTGACGTTCAACTTCAGACCGGAGCGCCGGACCTTCCACTTGCAACTCGACGAGTCCGGAGAGCAGGTCGAAGTGAATGTTGACGAACTCAAGAGTGTTTTCTTCGTTAAGGATCTGACCGGCAACAAGGAATACACCGAGCGCCAGGATGTTGAACGCCGAGGCTATGGTCGTCGTCTTGAAGTGAAGTTCGTCGACGGCGAGTCCATCGTCGGCTACACCCAGGGCTACTCCCCCGATCGCCCCGGTTTCTTCATGGCGCCAGCCGACCCTGACAGCAACAACGACCGCATCTACGTGGTAAGGGAATCGACCGAGGCGGTCAACCTGCTCTAGCCTGGTTCGGTTCCGATGCGGATGCTGCGATCGTGTCGCGGCACGAGCGCGGGATCATGGCTGATCATGATGACCGTCCGGTCACCCAGCCAGCTCTCCAGCCCGGCCTGCATGGCATGTGCGCTGGCCGCATCCAGTCCCGTGGTCGGTTCATCGAGAATGACCACCTGCGGGTCGGTTAGCATGAGGCGCGCCAGGGCGATGCGTCGCAATTCACCGCCCGAGACGTCGGCACCTCCTTCGCCTATCCAGCTATCCAGGCCATCGGGGAGCGCGTTCAACAGGTGAAGCAGTCCGGCCTGTTCGATGACTGCGATCAGTTGCGCTTCGCTTGCGTCAGGGGCGGCCAGGCGCAGGTTGTTGGCGAGGGTATCCCGGAACACCACTGGACTCTGGGGCAGGTATCCGATTGAGCGCCGGAGAGTATCGGGATCGACACGCTCGATGTCGCAGCCTCCGAAGAGTGCACATCCCGAAACCGGAGAGAGCTGTCCCATGAGCAACAAGGCAAGCGTGGTCTTGCCGCCGCCGCTGGGGCCGGTCACCAGGACGCGTTCGCCGGACTCGATTACGAGGTCGAGGCTCTCGAATAACGGTGGCAGCGATTCGTGGTACCGAAAGCCCAGATCCATGGTCTCCAGGCTGTGGTCCCGCGGCATGCACATTGGGCCGCTTGTGTTCGGTTCGGAAGGGGCCGATTGCACGAGATCGCCGGCACGTTCAGCCGCGACCCGGCATGCCGTCAGCCGGCGCCATGCGGCCGGAAGCGGCTGCCAGGCTTCTGTCAGGGCGAACATGACCAGCACGAGCAGAACCAGCACCGGTGCCGAGATCGTGCCTGCGTCGGTCAGCATGAGTCCTGCGACCAGAACGACCCACAGTCCTCCGAGCCCGATCAATGTGGTCAGCCCCTGGCCGACGGCGTCCAGACGCCCCAGGGTGCGACCGAGCATGATCATCCGCCGGTTGTGTTCACCCAGTCGCCCGGCCCACCTGCCGGCCTGATCGAAGGCCTTGAGCATCTCCATGCCCTCGAGCCCCTCGGTGGCGAGCATGCGTTGCACGGGCTCCATTGCAGAGCGTTGCCGGGTGGAATGATGCCCGGCACGGGCGATCAACAGCACGGCGACCAGGTTCAGTGCCAATACCGCCAATACCACCCAGGCAGCCGGAGCGGCTCCCATCAATGCGAAACCGGAGGCCACGGCGAGCGCCAGCATCAGGGCTGCAGCAACCGGACCGAGTACTCCGGTGAACATGTGGTCGAGTGTTTCGACGTCGCGCGTCAGGCGGTCGAGTGCATCGCCGCGCCGCAGCTGCCTCAGGGAGTATTCGTCCCGGTTCAGCAGGCCTCTGAACAGCTTCAGCCGCAGCTCGGCCAGCAGGCGAAAGGTGGCCTCGTGAGTGGCCAGGCGCTCGCCGTAGCGTGCCAGTGTACGTGTGATGGCAGCCAGCCGGATTCCGGCACCGGGAGTGAAGATATCCAGTCCGATGATCAGCCCGGCCCCGGCCAGTGCGCTGGCGGTGATGAACCAGCCCGACAGACCCAGCAGGAACGCGGCCGCGACTAGGCTGAGCAGGATCAGAGCCATTCCCAGCAGCAGCCAGCGCCACTGGCGTTGAATGCCCGGCCAGAGGAGTCGGAAGAGATTCATTCCGACGTCTCCGTGAGCTCACCGTTCGTCAGTTGCAGCGTTCGATGAGCCCAGGTCACGGCATCAGGGTCATGACTGGCGCAGACCATGGTGCAACCCGTCAGCGTGTTGATCCGGTTCAGGGTATCCCAGATGCCGACGGCACTGTGGCGATCGAGACTGGCGGTGGGCTCGTCGAGCAGCAGCAGGGGGCGTTGCTGCGTCAGCGTTCGCGCCAGCGCCAGCCTTCGTGCCTGGCCGCCTGATATGCCTTCACCGTTTTGCGAAATCGGTGTATTCAGTCCCAGCGGAAGCTGACGCACCAGTTCGGTCAGGCCGGCCAGGTCCAGCGCACGCCACTGTCGTTTTTCGTCGGCGTCCGGGTGGCCCAGGCGAAGGTTGTCGGCCAGGCTGGCGTCGATCAGGCCGGATTGCTGCCCCATCCAGCCGCGCAGGCGGGCGAGATCGGCATTGGCGATGTGCTTGAGCGGTACGCCGCCCAGACGAACGCTGCCGCCGTCGGGCTCGACAAAGCCGGCCAGCAGCTGCAGCAGGGTGGACTTTCCGCAGCCGCTGGGGCCGGCGATAAGGATACGTTGCCCTGGTTCGACCGCCAGATCGATTTCATGCAGGATGGGTGCGCGACCCGGCCAGGCCATCGTCAATCCCCGGACCTCAATGCCGATGGCGCTATCGGCATCGACTTCAACAGGCCGGGTCGGTTCCTGCCGGGCGGGGGGCGCGGCCAGTACCTCACGAACGGCCTCGGCCGCCGCCAGGGCGCCGGCCCGGTCGTGCCAGAACTGCGATAACTGGCGCAGCGGCAGGAAGAATTCCGGGGCCAGCAGGAGAATGAACAGTCCGGTTTTCAGATCCAGGGCCGGGGCCGGCCCGAACTCGATGTAGCCGAGCAGGCCGAGGCCGATGTAGATGGCCACGGCGGCAATGGCCACTGCCGAGAAGAACTCCAGTACCGCCGTCGACAGGAAAGCCACGCGCAGCACCGACATGGTGCGGTTGCGGAAGTCCTCGATCAGTTCGCCGATGCGTGAGGCCTCGCGTTGCTCCGCGCCGTGACGTCGGATCAGGTCCATTCCCCTGAGCCGGTCGAGGAAGACGCCGCCGAGTCGCGCCAGGGCAGTCTGTTGTCGACGACTGAGTGCCTCGGTGCCCATGCCGATCAGGATCATGAACAGGGGAATAAGTGGCGCGGCCAATAGCAGAAACAGTCCGGCCAGCCAGTCGTGCAGAAACACCGCAACCAGAATGGCCGGGATGATGATGGCCACCATGAGCATCTGCGGCAGGTAGCGGGCGTAAAAAGGATCCAGCGCTTCGATCTGCTCGATCAGCATGGTGGCCAGCGCGCCGCTGCCCAGCCGGTTGCGCAAGGCGGGACCGGCATCGATCATGTGCCTGAACAGGCGCGGAACCAGTGCCGAACGCACCCGCGCCGAGGCATCCGCGGCAAGCACGCCGCGTGCAGTCTCGGCGCCTGCACGCAGCGCAAGAATGACCGCCAGGACCAACAGCGGCGGCCACAGGGTGGACAGATCAGCTTTTTCGATCGCGATGCGGTGGGCGATATCCGCCAGCCACCAGGCCTGGGCGACCACGATGGCGGCCTGCACAGTGGCCAGCGAGAGCATGCCGGGCTGCAGCCAGCCCGGCGCCTGTTGCTTCAGCCAGTGTCCCGCCGAAATACCGTCGGGACCGTCACGAGCACCTGCCTTGATGCTCTCATCTATGCGGCTCAATGACCCGCGTAGCCTTCACCCGCCTTCACCTTGCCGCGAAATACCCAGTAGGTCCAGGCGGTATAGCCGAGGATGATGGGGATCAGGAACAGCACGCCCAGCAGCAGGAACAGCTGGCTGCCCGGATCGGATGCAGCATCCCAGAAGGTGTGGTCCGGAGGCACGGCATAGGGCCACATCGAGATCAACAGCCCGATGTAGAACAGGGCGAACAGCGTCATCGATCCGATGAAGGGTGCGACGTCCGAACGCTTTCTGAGTTTGCTGAATACCCAGGCAGCGGTCAGCACGGTCAGCAGCGGGAAGATCCATAGCGCGGTGACATGGTCGAACCAGCGCTCACGCACGTGCTCGCTGGCCAGCGGCGTCCAGATGCTGACGATAACAAAGAAGGCCATCACCGCCGCCAGCAGTTTCGGCGCCAGTTGGTAGGCCCAGTCACGGGTGTTGCCCTCGGTCTTGAGAATCGTCCAGGTGACCCCGAGCAGAGCGTACCCGGCGACCACGCCCAGGCCGGTCATCACCGTGAAGGCGCTGAGCCAGTCCAGCGGCCCGCCGACATAGGAAAAGCCCTCGACCTCAAAGCCCTGGATGTAGGCACCGGCGACCGCGCCCTGGGCAAATGCGGCGACCGTCGAGCCACCGAAGAATGACCAGTCCCACCGGTGACGGCTTTCCGGGTCGGCCTTGAAGCGGAACTCGAAAGCCACGCCGCGAAAGATCAGGCCGGCAAGCAACAGGAACACGCCGATGTAGAGTGCCGGCAGGAACACGGCATAGACCATCGGGAAGGCGGCCAGCAAGCCCGCGCCCCCCAGGATCAGCCAGGTCTCGTTGCCGTCCCACACCGGTGCCACCGAGGACATCATTTCATCGCGGGCGTTATCGTCGGGCGCGAATGGGAAGAGAATGCCGACGCCGAGATCGAAGCCGTCCATGAGCACATACATGAACACGCCGACTCCGATGATGACGATCCAGATCAGTGTCAGGTCAATCAGTTCCATGACTTCAGCTCCTTGCCTTGGCGGCGTTGTCGTCAAGACCGGCCGGGACGGCCGACCAGGGACGCTTGGCGCGCGCGCTTTCGTCTTCGGGCGTCGATTCGACAGGGTCGGGGCCGGCCGAAATCACCCGCTTGAGGTAGTAGAGTCCAGCGGTGAACACCACGGCGTACACGGCGATGTAGCCAATCAGGGTCAACAGCACCATTCCGCCGGTCAACGACGGCGTGACGCCCTCGCTTAAGCGCATGACATCCTGGATCAGCCACGGCTGGCGGCCAACCTCGGTAACAAACCAGCCGGCCAGCACCGCCACGAAGGGCAGTGGAATCATCCAGGTCAGCGCCTTGAGCACTCGCGGCGAGTCTTCCAGCCGGCCGCGCCAGAGCTGCCAGGCCGCGGCCAGCGAAACGACGATGAAGATCAGTCCCAGGCCGACCATGATGCGGAAGCTCCAGAACACGATGCCCACCGGTGGCCGGTCTTCCGCGGGTACCGAGGTGAGGCCGGTCACCTCGCCGTCGAGACTGTGGGTCAGGATCAGGCTGCCGAGTCTGGGAATCGCGATCTCGAAATGATTGGTTTCATTGCGTGAATCGGGAATGGCGAACAGGACCAGCGGTGCGCCTTGCTGCGTTTCCCAGTGACCTTCCATGGCTGCGACCTTGATGGGTTGCTCCTCGAAGGTATTGAGGCCGTGCAGATCGCCGACGAACAACTGCAAGGGCGTGGCGACGGCCAGCATGATGACTGACATCTTCAGCGCCTTGCGGCTGGTTTCTGGATTGCGTCCCTTCAGCAGGTACCAGGCACTGACGCCGGCGACCACGAAACCGCCCGTGATGAACGAGGCCAGCGCCATGTGAGCGAAGCGATAGGGCAGCGAGGAGTTGAATATCGCCTGTGTCCAGGAGGTGACCTGGATGATGCCGTCATTGATCTCGATGCCGGCCGGCGTATGCATCCAGCTGTTGGCTGACAGGATCCAGAACGAGGAAATGAAGGTGCCGATGGCGACCATGCAGGCCGAGAACAGGTGAGCGCCCTTGGGCACCTTGTCACGACCGAACAGCAAGACCCCGAGGAAGGTCGCTTCGAGGAAGAACGCGGTCACCACCTCGTAGCTGAGAATCGGACCCATGAAGTTGGCGGCCGAATAGGAGAAGGTGCTCCAATTGGTGCCGAACTGGAATGCCATGACGATGCCTGAAACCACCCCCATGCCAAACACCAGCGCGAATATCTTGGTCCAGAACTTGGACAGCTTTTCCCAGACCGGGTTGTCGGTACGGTAGTAGAGGGTTTCGAGGACGGCGATATAAGCCGCCAGGCCGATGGTGAACACCGGGAAGATGGCGTGAAAGGAAACGACAAAAGCAAACTGGAAGCGGGAAAGGAGAAGTGGGTCCAGTTCCATGATCGGCTACCTCCTGATAGGGCCTGTCTGTGTTATATCATATCATCCTAATAAGCCGCGTTGATTGAAAATGGTAATGGTGTCGATCAGCCCGTCACGCTGACCAGGACCTCCCGCCGATGCGGGCGATGACGGTGTTCCCACAGGAAAACACCTTGCCAGGCTCCCAGGGCCAGGCGGCCGTCTGCGACAGGAATTGTCAGGTCGGTGTCGGTGAGCAGGGCGCGTACGTGCGCCGGCATGTCGTCGGGACCTTCGGCGGTGTGTACGTAGCGCGGGTCGCCGTCTGGCACCAGGTCGCCCAGAAAGGTCTCGAGATCACATTGCACGTCGGGATCGGCGTTCTCGTTGATGAACAGCGAGGCCGAGGTGTGGCGGATGAATACGTGGCACAGCCCCTGGTTGATGCCGCTGTCGCTGACGCAGGCAGCGATCTGCGCGGTGATGTCGGTCAGGCCGCGGCCGGTGGTCGGGATAGTCAGGGTGGTCTGTTTCATGACTGATGTGCCTGGCTGGTCATTTCGGCAAGCAGTTCGGCCTGGTGCGCCTCGGTCAGGGATTCGAGCACGGTGTCGATCTCGCCGTCCATGATATTGTCGAGATCGTATAGCGTCAGGCCGATGCGGTGGTCAGTGACCCGCCCCTGCGGAAAGTTGTAAGTGCGGATTCTTTCCGATCGGTCACCGGAGCCGACCTGCAGCTTGCGTTCCGCGGCACGTTCGGAGCGCTGCTGTTCGACCTGTGCCTCGAGCAGACGAGCGCCGAGCAGACTCATGGCCCGGGCGCGGTTCTTGTGCTGCGAGCGTTCGTCCTGGCATTCCACCACGATGCCGGTGGGCAAGTGGGTGATGCGAATGGCCGAATCGGTGGTATTGACGTGCTGCCCACCCGCGCCCGACGAACGATAGGTGTCGATGCGCAGGTCGTTGGGATTGATATCCACGCTGTCGACTTCGTCGATTTCCGGCAGGATGGCGACCGTACAGGCCGAGGTGTGAATGCGTCCCTGTGACTCGGTGGCTGGAATGCGCTGCACGCGGTGGGTGCCGGACTCGAACTTCAGGCGAGAGTAGACGCCATTGCCGATCAGCCTGGCAATAACTTCGCGGAAACCGCCGGCCTCGCCCTCCTGGGCGGACATGATCTCGACCTTCCAGCCGCGGCGTTCGGCGTAGCGGGTGTACATCCGCAACAGGTCGCCGGCAAACAGCGCGGCTTCCTGGCCGCCGGTACCGGCACGAATTTCCAGAAAGATGTTGCGTTCATCGTTGGGGTCGCGGGGGAGCAGAAGTTTCTGCAACTCGCTTTCCATGCGAGCCTGCTCACGTTCACCGCTTGTGATTTCCTCCCTGGCCATCTCGCGCAGTTCACTTTCGGACTCCTGAAGCATCTGGCTGGCCTCGTCGACTGCTTCCTCGCTTGACTGGAACTGCCGCCAGAGCCGTATGATCGGCTCGAGCTCACCGTATTCGCGTGACAGTAGTTCGAACTGCCGTCGATCGCCGATGACATCAGGCGTGGCCAGCAGTTGCTCGAGTTCCTCAAACCTTTCGCAGGCTTCTTCCAGGCGTGTACGGATTCCGGGATTCATGAATCCTCGTCCAGAAAGTAGTAACGGGCGGCAGCCAGCAGGTCCTCGTCCGCGCTCTCCGCGGCCTGGCGCAGTCGGATGCTGGGTTCGTGCAACAGGCGGTTGACCAGACGATGGCTGAAGCGCTTGAGCACGTCCTCGGGATCGCGCCCGTGGGCCAGATCGGCCCGTGCCTGCTCCAGTAACTGGTCGCGCTGCGCATGGGCACGACGCCGGAGTGACTTGAGTGTGCTGGTCGTCCCTTGCAATCTCAGCCAGCGCTCGAACGAGGTCACCTCGGCTTCGACGATAGTGGCGGCCTGCTGCAGCGCATTGAGCCGCTCCTGCTGGGCGGACTCGATGATGGCGTGCAAATCGTCGATGGTATAGAGAAACAAGTCATCGAGCTCGGCACTGGCCGGGTCGATATTGCGCGGGACCGAGAGGTCCAGCGCAAAGATCGGTCGATGCCGGCGCCGACCCAGCGCGGCCTTGAACATGGAACCGGTCAGGATTGCCGCCGGAGAGGCAGTGCAGGCAATGACCAGGTCATGCGATTCGAGCAGTTCGGGCAGGGCGTCGAGAGTGTGCGCCTGCCCTCCGAATCGGTCAGCCAGTTGCCGCGCCCGGTCTTCACTGCGGTTGGCGATGGTGAGCCGGTTGATGCCGGCCTCGTGATAGTGCGTGGCGCAGTCCTCGATCATCTCGCCGGCGCCGATCAGGAGCGCGTTGAGGCGATCGAGTGAGCCGAAAATCTGTCGTGCCAGCCTGAGCGAGGCATAGGGCAGGGTGACCGGGTTGCGGCCGATGCCCGTTTCGGTGCGAACGCGCTTGGCGGCGGAGAAGGCATGCTGGAACATCCGGTCCAGGCGACTGTCAAGAGTGCCAGCATCCTGTGCAGTTTGCCATGCCTGCTTGGCCTGGCCGGCCACCTGCGGCTCGCCGATGATCATCGAGTCCATTCCCGAGATGACCTTGATTAGGTGGTATGTGCAGGCTGAGTGGTCGAGTTGATACAGGTGTTCACGCACCTGGCCGGGACGAAGCTGGTGCCATTCATGCAGCCAATCCATCAACTCGCGCGTGATAGTCTGTTCCGACGACACGTAGAGTTCGGTGCGGTTGCAGGTACTGAGTATGCTGCAACCGTCGATGCCGGGAACCGCCGACAGCGAGACCAGCGCTTCGGGCAGCGACTCGGCGGCAAACGCCAGCTGCTCCCGGATGCTGATCGGGGCTGTCTGGTGACTGATTCCCAGGGCGAAAAGAGACATGCGAGACAAGCTGATGGACAAACGCGCCATTTTCCTACTGGCTGCCACACAGTGCAAGCTTCTTGCTGCGGCAGGGCTGATATCCCTACTTGCGGGCTGCGCTGGCTCGCCTCAAGAGATGGAGGCGTCTTCTCCTCCGGAATCGGAGTCGCAGCGAGCGGCTGCGAAAGAGCAGGAACGGCTGGCTGGTGCCGACCCGGAAGTGCTGTTTCATGTCATGGCCGCCGAGCGGTTGATCGGAATCGGAGAGTACCGGGATGCCCTGGACCAGTACCTTGAGGCCGCGCTGATTGCCGACGATGAAGAACTGGCCAGGCAGGTTTCTCGACTGGCGGTTCAGCTGGGCGAGTGGGATGTTGCCATTGTTGGCGCCGAACGCTGGCTCGATCTGGAACCGGGGAACCAGGACGCTACCCGCATTCGCCTACTGGCCTGGCTCAACACCGGGCGGATCGATGAAGCGGTTGACGGGATGGTCGAAATGATCGAGCGTCAGGACGACTCGCAGCAGGGCTGGCGGCAGTCAACCCTGCTGTTGTCGATGGCCGAGGACGAGGAAGTGGCGGTCGAAGCGATGGCGCGACTGGTCGAGCGCAGTGGTCGGGATGCCCTTGCAGCCGATATTCTGCATATGCAAAGCGTCCTGTACTGGCAGATCGGAGAGCCGGACAAGGCGTTGCAGCTCGCGCTCGAAGCGGCCCAGGATGACGAGCGCAAGTATCGTGTCTGGGCGGCACAACTTGCCGCCGAACAGGGAGACCTGGAACTGGCCCTGAGCCAGTATCGGCTGGCGCGGGCCGAGGAACCGGAGTACGTGCCGCTGGCGCTGTCGGAATCGGAAGTGCTGCGTCAGCTCGAACGCGAAGAAGAAGCGATTGAATTGTTGCGTGAAATGCCGGCCGACAGCGAGATTCTCTACACGCTGGGCCTTTACCTGGCTTACATGGAGCGCATGGACGAGGGCGTGGCCGTCTGGGCAGAGCTGGCGGCATACGAGCCTGATGAAGAGGTGCTTCAGCATGCCTTCCTGGTCGCCCGGCTTGCCGACATGCTCGAGCTCGACGATGAAGCGATGCACTGGTATCGAAAAGTTGATGCCGGCCCCAACAGTGGCCGTGCCCGCACGCGCCGCGCGGTACTGAAGGCAGGGCGTGGTGACCTGGCTGGGGCTCGGGAGTTGCTTGTTGCCGTGCGTGAGTCCGAGGATCGTCAGCTTGTCGAGGAGGCCTGGCTGATCGAGGCCGAGTTGCTTCGGGATGCCGGCAGGGTGGATGAATCTGTCGAACTCCTGGGGAGTGCATTGCGTGAAAAGCCGAACAGTATTCGGCTGTTGTATGCCAGGGGCCTCAATGCAGTGCATGCCGACAATCTCGAGTTGGCCGAGCAGGACTTTCGCCGCATCATCCAGATGGATGGCGAAAATGCCATGGCACTCAATGCGCTGGGTTACACCCTCACGGACCGAACCAACCGTCACCAGGAAGCTTACCGGCTGATTCGCCGGGCTCTGGAGATTGAACCTGATGATCCGGCCATTCTCGATTCCATGGGGTGGGTGTATTTCAGGTTGGGACAACCCGGGCGGGCGTTGCCTTATCTCGAGCGTGCCCTGGAAGGGGAAGATAACCCGGAGATCGCGGCCCATGTGATCGAGGTGCTGTGGACGCTTGATCGTCGGGACGAAGCGCTGGAGCTGCGAGATCGTGCCATCACCGAATGGCCCGGCGATGATTACCTTGTCGATACGCTCCAACGCCTGGATCTGGACGAGTGAAACGGCCGGGTATGTTCCGTGTTGTCGTGATCATTGTTGCCGCGCTCGCGGTCGGCGCCTGTGCCGTGCGCGAGGAGAGGCCGGCGGGCGCATGGATGGATGAACGCGAGGCCTGGTTTGCCGTTCATCCGGTGTGGTCGGTCAGTGGACGCGCGGCCATCCGTGACGGGCAGCGAGGCGGACAGGTCGCTTTTGACTGGCAGGCCACCGGTGACCGCCATCGCGTACATCTGCGTACGGTCACGGGTGGACGTCAGTGGTTGCTGGAATTCGAGCCGGGCTTTGCCGAACTGGAAGGAACCGATGTCGGTCGCATCGTCGGACCGGACCCCAACGAGCTGGTCGAGGCCGCTGTTGGATGGGCCATTCCCGTGGTCGAATTGTCCGACTGGATACGCGGACTGGTGGCGGAAACCCACGGGAAGGTCGAGTTCGCCCCTGACGGCACCCTCAGGCGGGTTGCGCTGGATCCCTGGGAATTGTCCTACCAGCGATTCGACGAGGTCGACGGCCAGTTGATGCCCGCCCGGCTGGAAGCGGAAAGCCCGCCATACCGCGTGCGGCTGGTGCTTCGATCCTGGAAGTGGCAGTCGGCCAACCGTCAACTCGATTGATCCATCTCGGTCATTGGGCTAGCACCCGACTGTAAAATCGTTATAATTACCGCCCCGGGAGCGGCCGGCTCGACATTCGGTTGCCTCAATGCCCGATTGATTTCTGCTGGGACGTCGCCAAGTTGGTTAAGGCACGGGGTTTTGATCCCCGCATTCGCAGGTTCGAGTCCTGCCGTCCCAGCCATTTCACTTTACTTACCAGACCACAACGGGTGCGCTCTTGACTCATTCCTCGCTGATGGTTTTTACCGGGAACGCCAACCCGGAACTCGCCCACTCCATTGCGGAAAATCTCGGTGTTCCCATGGGACGCGCCAATGTCGGCCGATTCAGTGACGGTGAGGTCATGGTCGAGATCATGGAAAACGTTCGCGGACGCGACGTCTACCTGGTGCAACCGACCTGTCAGCCCACGGCCGACAATTTCATGGAGTTGCTGGTGATGATCGATGCGCTGGCACGCGCCTCCGCTGCCCGTGTGACTGCCATCATCCCTTACTTCGGCTATGCCCGCCAGGACCGTCGTCCGCGTTCGTCGCGCGTACCGATCACGGCAAAGGTCGCCGCGCGCATGATCAGCGTGGCTGGCACCGATCGTGTCGTAACCGTCGATCTGCATGCCGATCAGATTCAGGGGTTTTTCGACATCCCGGTCGATAATGTCTATGCGTCGCCGCTGACCCTGGCCGATATCTGGAAGCACTACACCTCTGACGAAATCATCGTCGTTTCACCTGACGTCGGCGGTGTGGTGCGTGCCCGCGCCATCGCCAAGCGCCTCGACGCCGACCTGGCCATCATCGACAAGCGGCGCCCGCGCGCCAACGAAGCCACGGTGATGAATCTCATCGGTGACGTGGAAGGCAAGATCTGCGTGCTGGTCGATGACATGATCGACACCGCTGGCACGCTGTGCTCGGCGGCCGGCGCGCTGAAGGACAAGGGTGCACGCAAGGTGGTGGCCTACTGCGTACATCCCATACTGTCGGGCCCGGCGATCGACAATATCAGCAATTCGCGTATCGACGAAATCGTCGTCACCGATACCATTCCGTTGAGCCAGGAGGCCATCGACTGCGGCCGAATTCGTCAACTTTCGGTTGCCCAGATGCTGGCCGAGACCATTCGCCGGATGTCGGAGGGGGAGTCGGTGAGTTCGCTTTATGTCGACTGACACGTCAGGCGACAAAACGTGGAAACGTAAAGCGTGAACCGGGGGATGGCTCCTTGCCGTAGTTATGGTGCAGGGAGGCCAATGGTAAAGTCTTCGCCGTTGGCTAGCGCATAAGGCGAAACGTGGAATCGTAAAACGTAAAACGGGGGATGGGCGATACTTGTTTTTATTGCGATGGCCAATGGCGGGGCCATGCCGTTGGCCTCCGCAGCGTATCAAGAGCGCAAACCCAACCCCCGTTTTACCTTTTCACGTTTTACGTTTTCACGTTCTACGTTTCTCATTCCCATCGCCGTCAGGTGTATCCAATCCACACCGCTACCATCAACGCCACCGCGCCCAGCGCAAACAGCTTCACAATCAACGGAAACATGAACCGGAACCAGCGATCGTAGGGGATGCCGGCCAGGCCGATGATGCCCATCAGTACCGGGTTGGTCGGCACGATCATGTTCATGAAGCCGTCTCCAAACTGGAAGGCGAGCACGGAGACCTGCCGGCTCACACCCACCAGGTCGCCGATCGGCGCCATCAGCGGCATGGTCACGAAGGCCTGGCCGCTGCCGGAGGGGATGAACAGGTTGAGCACGCTCTGAATGAATAGCATGCCCACGGCCGACAGCTCGGCCGGGACCATGGAAAGCGGCGTGGCCAGCGCATTGACGATGGTGTGCAGCACCAGTCCGTCTTCCAGCAGCAGAGCGATGGAGCGGGCGAAGCCGATCAGGATGGCGGTGCCGGCCAGTTCGGCGGCGCCACGGGTGAAGGAGTCGGCGATGCCGTCGAGCTTCAGCCCCCCGATCAGGCCCGCGACGATGGCCAGGACCAGGAACACCGCACCCAGTTCCACGAGGTACCAATCAAACACAGCAATGCCGATGACCAGTGCGACCAGCGCACCCAGCGTGGCCAGCAGCACCAGTTGACGACGGCCGTCCAGCGGCGGTTGCTCGGTGGGTTGCGGCGGCTGTGCGGCGGGTACGTCGTGGACCAGGCTGTTGGCTGGATCGGCCTGCACCCGGCGTGCGTAGCTCCAGACATGGTGAAAACCGACGGCAAAGAACGGTATCCACAACAACAATCGGTACCACATGCCCGAACCGGGTTGCAGTTCGGCGACTTCCTGCGCCACCAACAGGGTAAACGGGTTAATCACGGCCACGCCATAGCCGATGCCGTAGCCGACCACCATGATGCCGATGGCGGTGACGGTATCCATGCGCATGGCCACGCACAACGCGATCAGGATGGCGGCGAAGGGGATGTATTCCTCGGCCATGCCCAGCGTGGCAGAGGCGATGCCGAAGGCGAGCATGCCGACCAGTATCAGCGCTGCCGGCAGGTTGCCGAAGCGCGCGATGATGCGGTCGAGCAGGGCGTCGATGGCGCCGGTCTGGCGGATCACGGCCAGGGCGCCGCCGATGATCAGCACGAAGAAAATGATGCCCTGGGCGTCGGCCAGGGCCCGCGGGACGACGGTGAACAGCGACCAGGGTGAAAGCGTGGGGGCGTCCTCCTTCATGGTCTCGAAGGTGCCGGGCACCACCATGTCGCGGCCGGCCTCGTTGACCTCGGTGTCGAAGCTGCCGGCCGGCAGAATCCAGGTCAGGGCCAGCGCCACCACCATCATGGCGAACATCAGTACCAGCGTGTGCGGCACGCGAAACGGCTTGGACATGTGTCGTGTTCTCCCTCGAAACCCGGTCATTGTCGGGGCGCGGCCGGTCGGGCAGCGACCCGGGCCGCGCTATTGTGGCAGAAGGAAGCCACGAATGCATGCCACCGCCGGTGCCGGCGGCGGCCAATTGCACTCAGTTCAGAAGGTTTCTGCGTCCAGCGACATCATCGAAGCGGCGCCGGCGCGGATCTTCATGTCCAGGGCAACCGTATCGGGCAGCATGCGTTGCATGAAAAAGCGCGCGGTGTCGAGCTTGGCCGTGCAGAAACTTTCGTTGCCGTCACCCTGTTCGAGTCGTTTCAGCGCGGTTCGAGCCTGGCCGGCCCAGGACCAGGCCATGGCGGTCAGCGCGAACTGGTGCAGGTAGTCGACCGAGGCGGCACCGGCCTCAAGCGGGTCGGCAGCCATCTTCTGATAGACCCAGGCGGTGGTCTCTTTCAATCGATCCAGTGCTTCGGTCAGCGGCTCGATGAACTCGCCCATGGCTTCTTCGCCGGAGGCTTCAGCCACCAGCTTGCCGGCCGTCTCGAAGAACGACTGGATGGTTTTGCCGCTGTCGACGACCAGCTTGCGCCCGACCAGGTCCAGTGCCTGGATGCCGTTGGTGCCTTCGTAGATCCGGGTGATGCGCGCATCGCGCATGAACTGCTCCACGCCGGTGTCGACGATGTAGCCGGCGCCACCGTGGACCTGTATGCCCAGACTGGTGGTCTCGAAGCCCATGTCGGTGAAGTAGGCCTTGATGATGGGGGTCATCAATGCCACCCAGTGGCCGGCCTTTTCCCTGACCGTCTCGTCGGGATGGCGCAGTTGCACTTCGAGCTGCAGGGCGGTGTACAGGCCGATGGCACGAGCCCCTTCGATGAAGGCACGCGAAGTCATCAGCATGCGGCGCACGTCGGGATGGACGATGATCGGGTCGGCCGGCTTGTCCGGGAACTTCACACCGTCCAGGCCGCGGCCCTGCAGCCGCTCACGGGCGAATTCCGCCGCGTTCTGATAGGCTGCCGACCCCAGCCCCAGCCCCTGAATGCCGGTCTCCAGGCGGGCAGCATTCATCATGGTGAACATGTAGGCCAGGCCGCGGTGCGGTTCACCGACCAGGTAGCCGGTGGCGTTGTCGTAGATCATCTCGCAGGTGGCCGAGGCCTTGATGCCCATCTTGTGGTCGATGCCACCGCAGCGCACCCCGTTGCGCTCGCCGAGACTGCCGTCTTCGTTGACATTGAACTTGGGCACGATGAACAGGCTGATGCCGCGGGTGCCCTCGGGCGCATCGGGCAGGCGGGCGAGCACCATGTGAATGATGTTGTCGGCCATGTCGTGCTCGCCGGCCGAGATCCAGATCTTGGTGCCGGAAATCCGGTAGCTGCCGTCGTTATTCGGCTCGGCGCGGGTGCGGATCAGGCCCAGGTCGGTGCCGCAATGCGGTTCGGTCAGATTCATGGTGCCGGTCCATTCACCGGAAATCATCTTCGGCAGGTAAAGGTCTTTCTGTTCCTGGCTGCCGTGCGTGTTCAGGGCCTCCCAGGCGCCGTGCGAGAGCGCCGGGTACATGCCCCAGGAGGTGTTGGACGCGGTGATCATCTCGGCCATGGCCAGCCCGAGCACATAGGGCAGGCCCTGTCCGCCATGTTCGGGGCTTGAAGTCAGCCCGGGCCAGCCGGCCTCGCAGTATGCCTGGTAGGCCGTACGGAATCCTTCGGGTGTGGTCACTTCGCCGTCGGCAAATTGACAGCCTTCCAGGTCGCCGGGGCCATTGAGCGGGTGCAGCACAGATTCACAAAAGCGGGCGCCTTCCTCAAGCACGGCATCGATGGTTTCACGGTCGATTTCAGCGAAGGATGGCAATTCACTGAAATCGTTCAAATCGAGATAATCGTGCAGCAGAAACTGGAAATCGTTGAGCGGTGCCTGGTAAACGGTCATGGCAGATCTGTCCTCTCGTTTTCTCAACATACGGATGCGTATGGAGTTAGCATAACACGTTCTTGATCGCCGCCGATTTGATGGTCGTCAATGATATCCTGATGTCACTGACCAACAATCCCGAGCAATCTGAAAAGGAAACGCGGAGCTAGCCATGAATCAATCGGATATTGCCCGGCACCTGTCGGAACAGAACTTCTTCTCCGACCTGTCGGAGAAGCACATTGAGTGGCTGGCTGGGCAGGCGGTCGAGACCCGTTTCGATACCGATCAGCTGGTTGCCCGCCAGGGTGAGCGTGCCGATCGCTTCTTCCTGTTGCTCGAAGGCAGCCTGGGCGTGGAAATTCCGGCAATTGCAGGCCCGAAACTCGAGGTCACGAAACTCGGCCCGGGGCAGGTTTTCGGCTGGTCCTGGCTGATCCGTCCCTACAAGTGGCACTTCAATGCCAGGGCGCTGGCGCCGACGCGGGTCCTGGATTTCGATGGCAAGGCCATCCTCGAACGTTGCGAGGAGGATCCGGTATTCGGTTACGCGTTGTTCAAGCTGTTCTCCTACCTGATGGCCACCCGGCTCGAATCAGCCCAGCGCAAGATGATGGATCAGTGGGCACCGGCTGGGTTGCCGTGATTGGAGCGGCTATAGTTCGGGATGGGGGACCGTGAAATCCTTGTTATTTATTCGATGCGACGAGCGGGATAACCCGAAATTCGAAGCATGAAATCCGAAACTGTCCAATGATCGAAATTCCAGTGCTCGAAACGGCGTTGGAGGTGCCTTGACACTACCCGCTGCATCGAAGCCACCGGCATGAACCGGTGGCCTTTGCATCTGGTTCCGTCTGATCAGGCCGCTTTGGAGCGGCGGGCGTGGGCGGCTGCCAGCGCCTGGTCTAGGTCGGACCACAGGTGCTCGACTTCCTCGAGGCCGACCGACAGGCGCAACAACCCTTCCCGAATTCCGCAGTTGTTGCGATCGCTCTCGTCGACCACCCGGTGGGTGAGTCCGGCAGGATGCTGGATGAGCGTGTCGACCGATCCCAGGCTGACTGCGGGGGTCATCAGCTTCACGCATGAGATGACCTCGGCAGCGGGGGTATATCCGCCCGCCACATCGAACGACAGGACGCAGCCCGGGCCTTCCATCTGACGTTGCATCAGCCCGTCGCCGTCCTGGTCCGGCAGTCCCGGGTAGTAGACCCGCTCGATGCGCGGATCCTCGGCCAACCGTCGCGCCAGTTCTCCGGCAACCGCCTGGGCACGCTCGATTCGCAGCTTCAGCGTGGGCAGGCTGCGGTGCAGCAGGTAGGCCGCCCACGGGTGGAGCAGGGCGCCGGTGGCCACGCGCACCTGGCGGAGCCTTGCCGCCCATGTTTCAGAGCAGGCCATGATGCCGGCAATGACATCGCCGTGACCGCCGAGGAACTTGGTCGCGCTGTGCATGACCATGGCTGCGCCATGCTCGATCGGCCGCTGCAGAACCGGGGTGGCGAAGGTCGAGTCGACGATGACGGGTACATCGCCCGCCTGGGCGACGACGTCGGCGATGTCGATCAGTTCCAGGGTTGGGTTCCCCGGTGTTTCGATGAGAACGAACGCCGTGTCCGGCCGGATTGCATCGGCGATTGTGTCAGGTTCCACCCAGCTGACTTCGTTGCCCAGCAGGCCGCTGGTCAGCAGATGGTCGGTGGTGCCGTAGATCGGGCGTACCGCCACGATGTGATTGCCGCGCTCGCGCGTGGCCAGCACCGCGGCCGTCAGGGCGGCCATGCCGGAGCTGAAGGCCACCGCGGCTTCGGCGCCCTCGGCAGCGGCCAGCGCCCTCTCGTAGCGCGCCACGCCGGGGTTGAACAGGCGCGCATAGACCGGGTTTTCGGCCTCGGCATGACCGGCGACCAGATCGTCGAGGCTTTGCGTGCCCTGTTCCAGGCTTGTGACCGGATAGGTGGTGGACATGTCCAGCGGCAGGGCGTGAACACCGAGCTCCCGCAAGTCCTCCCGACCGGCGTGAACGCCGAGCGTGTGATCGAGCTTGTCCATGACTGCTTTCTCCAGGGGGTTGACCTGAAGGTGATTTTAGAATCATATTAGGGGATAGTGTTGCAAACAGAATAAGATTCTGTAGATAGCTGTATGACCGAAGTGGATGCAAAAGATATCGAGATTATCCGCCTGCTGCGGAAGAATGCTCGGCTCTCGAACAAGGAGTTGGCGGCTGGAGTCGGGCTGGCGCCGTCCAGTTGCCTGGAGCGGGTGCGCCGACTGCGCATGTCACGGGTATTGACCGGCTACCATGCCGACGTCGATCCGGATGCCCTGGGTATCGGTTTGCAGGCAATGGTGGCCGTTCGACTGGCTCGTCATGCACGCGCGGGTGTCGAGTCCTTTGAGCGTCATCTCGAGTCATTGAGCGAGGTGGTCACGATATTCCACGTTGCCGGTGCCAATGATTACCTGGTTCACGTGGCCGTCAGCGACTCCGCCCATCTTCGCGAACTGGCCTTGTCGGCGTTCACCGAGCGCCCAGAGGTGGCCCATATCGAAACCCAGCTGATCTTTCGGCATCAGCGCAACTATGAATTGCCGGTTTACGTGAAACTGGACGATCAACGGTGATGCCGCGGCCGTTGCCTGGCCACGCTCGTTCCGCTCACCGGGGAAATCAGTCGCCGGGTGCCTCGAACCGCTCATGCAGGATGTCGATCGGCAGTACCTGAAGTTCTGCCGTCAGGTCGGTGACGGGCTGGTCGGGATCGTTGCTGTCGATGCAGACTGTGGCCAGGTAAGTGTCGGGCACGAGATCGCTGCCATCGAACAGGATCTCGAGAGACTGCTGTTCGCCGGGCCCGATCGTGCCGGAGGTGAAGGATACTGAAACCCAGTCCGGCAGTCTGCAATCCGTCGAGTTCATCTCGATGGACCATTCCAGCGATCGACCACCAACATTGCCGATCTCCAGGTCGGTAACGGCGGATGGATCATGGATCGCAACGCTGACTTCCAGCAGGTCCGTTTCGAGCTTGATCCGGGGTGGCTCGATCGGATCGCGGAATCCAGCGACGATTGGTGATGTCAGGCTGGCGGTGCGGGCGTTGTCGCGTTGCTCGGCGATGCCGGTCGGATGTCCGTTGTAGCGGGCATTGGGTGTGGAGAAATACATGCGCCTCGGGCAGCCTCCACTGCATGGGTAGGACATGACGGTGCGAAACTCGCCGCTGACGAAATGACCGAAGGACCAGGGGTAGGACGCAGTACCGGGCTCTGGTCCGTTTGCCGGGTCATGCTCCATGCCCATGTTGTGACCGTGCTCGTGAGCGTAGGTCAGGTTGCCGACAGCGCATTGGGTGGCGGTGACCTGGAAGGCGTTTGAAGCAAACCCGGGGTCGGGAGTGCGCATGACGTAGCCGCAGCCGCAATAGCTGGCCTGTACCAGCATGCCGACCATGTCGGCACCGTATTGGTCGCGCAACTGCTGCACGGTGCTGCTGTTTCGAACCCAGCCAAGGTCGGTCCCGCAGCTGTCGCTCTCCCCGTAGCGGATTTGCTCTATGCCCGCGATCCGGAATTGCGCGTTGACACGGCTGTTTTCAAAGGATTGGTTGGCGTTGGCGATGGCGGCTTCAGCATGTGCCTCGATCTGGGCGGTGCCTCCCAGGGCCTGGCGTGCCGCCGGCGTATAGAGTGCCAGCAGGTCCATGATCACGGTTTCGTCATTGTCGGCAGCGTTTCCGTCGCTGGAACCGGGGGGAGGCTCGAAAGAAGAGGGCTGGCGGGATAGGCGGGATAGAGCGTGACTGTCCTCACGAGCGTCGGCGGGAGGTTCAAAGCCGCCGGAACACTCGGGAAATGCAGTGGTGTCGAGTTCGAGCAGCACGGTGCCATATTCTGCGTCCGGGCGAATCTCCCAGTTGTGTTCGTCGGTATGGATAAGTCCGCCCATCCAGCCGTCGCGCACGGTCATCAGTACCTCCGCCCCCTTCGGGCCGACTCCGGCCCAGCTCGTGCTGTGATCGGACTGGCTGAAGATGCGTCGGCGTTCGACGAGTAATTCGGTCTGGTCCGGAAGTGAGACCACCATTTGACCTGCTTTCTGCGTGATGAGGGTGGTGCTCGGCTCGATGGCCCAGCCACGAACGGCGGCTGATGAGCGTTGCTCCAGGCCTTCGGTTATCTGTTGTGGATCGCGCTCCCAGAGTGTTGGCGCGGCATTGGCCGCTCCGGCCATAACCAGGCCGAGCATCAGCAGGCTGATACGGGTCATATGATTCTCCCGAACGAATTGTTGTTCTGGTTCCCAGGTGCCGGCTGGATGGTGGAATCCGCCAATCGATGGACGGTTGAGACAATGAATGCCGGGCAATGCGTCCCCTTTTCATACGGATTCCGGACGGAAATCGTGACAGGGGTGACGGGTGTTTGGATGAAGGGCAGGGTCGGCCCGGAAAGAGTTCGTCGGAAATAAAAAGGGGCCCGCCAGTGGCGGGCCCTTGCGATCTTCGGTGCCTGATCAGGCAGCCTTCGCAGACTCGCCCGGATCGCCACCGGCCATCTGTCGCAGCACGTAGTGCAGGATGCCACCGTGGCGGTAGTACTCGACTTCCTTGGGCGTATCCAGGCGCACACGCGCCTTGAACTCGACCTTTCCGCCGTCACTCTTTGTCGCGGTCACACTGACTTCCTTGGCCGTGCCGTCACCAAGACCCTTGATGTCGTAAGTCTCGGTGCCGTCCAGTCCCAGGCTCTCGGGCGTGTCACCGTCCATGAAGTTGAGCGGCAGAACACCCATGCCGACCAGGTTGGACTGATGAATGCGCTCGAAGCTTTCGGTGATAACGGCCTTGATGCCGAGCAGACGCGTGCCCTTGGCGGCCCAGTCGCGAGATGAGCCGGAACCGTACTCCTTGCCGGCAATGACCACCAGCGGGGTGCCGTCGTCGCGGTACTTCATGGCGGCGTCGTAGATCGGCATGACCTCGTTGTCTCCAAAATACGTTGTAAAACCGCCCTCGGTACCCGGAGCGATTTCATTGCGGATGCGCACGTTGGCGAAAGTGCCGCGCATCATGACCTCGTGATTGCCGCGACGGGAACCGTAAGAGTTGAAGTCCACCGGCTTGACGCCGTTCTCCTGCAGGTACTTGCCGGCCGGAGAGTCGGCCTTGATGGCGCC
Organism: Wenzhouxiangella sp.; assembly: GCA_007128175.1. GTDB lineage: Bacteria > Pseudomonadota > Gammaproteobacteria > Xanthomonadales > Wenzhouxiangellaceae > Wenzhouxiangella. The sequence continues at coordinate 30,752 of SKXY01000091.1, forward strand.
GGCCGGCGAGATGTGATCGGTGGTGACTGAATCACCCAGCTTGGCCAGTACGCGAGCACCTTCGATGTCAGCGAGTTCCGTCAGCTCCATGCTCATGCCCTCGAAGTAGGGCGGGTTCTGCACGTAGGTGGAGTTATCGTCCCAGGCAAACATTTCGCCGGTCGGCGTATCCATCTCCTTCCAGCGCTCGTCGCCTTCGAACACGCTCTTGTAGTTCTTGGCAAACATCGCCGAGGAGATATTGTCACGAATGAAATCGTGCAGTTCGTGCTCGTCCGGCCAGATGTCCTTGAGGTACACCGGGTTGCCGTCCGGATCCTCGCCCAGCGGGTCGTTGATCAGGTCTGCATCCATGCGCCCGGCAATGGCGTAGGCGACCACCAGCGGTGGTGAGGCCAGGTAGTTCATTTTGACCTCGGGGTGAATCCGGCCCTCGAAGTTACGGTTGCCCGACAGCACCGAGCAGGCGACCAGTTCGTGGTGGCGAATGGCCTCGTCGATGGGTTCGGGCAGCGGGCCGGAGTTGCCGATACAGGTAGTGCAGCCGTAACCGACGGTGTAGAATCCGAGCGCTTCGAGGTCATCGACCAGTCCCGCCGATTCGAGGTAATCGGTAACCACCTTCGAGCCCGGTGCCAGCGAGGTCTTGACCCAGGGCTTGACGTTCAGTCCCTTCTGGCGGGCGTTGCGTGCCAGCAGGCCGGCACCCAGCATCACGGCCGGGTTGGAGGTGTTGGTACACGAGGTGATCGCGGCGATGACCACGGCACCGTCCTGAAGCACGAAAGTCTGGTCCTTGTAGGTGACTTCGGCTGCTCCCGGAGCTTCCGCCGCGCCGACAGCCGTTCCGCCGCCTTCACCCTTGAAGCGTGCGACCTCGCCGTTCTTGCCGCTGTCGCGGTCAGCCGTCATCTTGGCGCTTTGGGCCAGAAATGCGTTTTTGGCTTCGCTCAGCAACACGCGATCCTGCGGACGCTTGGGGCCGGCCAGGCTGGGTACGACATCACCCAGGTCCAGCTCGATGACGTCCGTGTAAACAGGGTCGGCGTCGCCGTCGGAACGCCACATGCCCTGCGCCCTGGCGTAGGCCTCGACCAGTGCCACGCGCTCCTCGGAACGATCCGAGAGCTTCAGGTAGCGAATGGTTTCGTTGTCGATCGGAAAGATGGCGCAGGTTGAACCGAACTCCGGCGACATGTTGCCGATGGTGGCGCGGTCGGCCAGCGGCAAGTGCGACAGGCCGTCGCCAAAAAACTCGACGAACTTGCCGACCACGCCCTTCTCGCGCAGCATCCCGGTAATGGTTAGCACCAGGTCGGTGGCGGTCGTGCCCTCGGGCAGCTTGCCGTTGAGCTTGAAACCGATCACCTGCGGGATCAGCATGGAAATCGGCTGACCGAGCATGGCCGCCTCGGCCTCGATGCCGCCCACGCCCCAGCCGAGAATGCCCAGGCCGTTGATCATGGTGGTATGCGAGTCGGTGCCGACCACGGTGTCGGGCCAGGCCATCAGCTCACCGTCGACGTCCTCGCCGAAGACCACTCGGGAGAGGTGCTCCAGGTTGACCTGGTGGACGATGCCGGTGTTGGGCGGCACCACCTTGAAGTTGTCGAATGCGCCCTGACCCCAGCGCAGGAAGGCGTAGCGTTCCTTGTTGCGCTGGAACTCGATGCGGTTGTTAAGATCCAGGGCATCGGCGCGTCCGTAGTTGTCGACCTGAACCGAGTGGTCGATGACCAGTTCGGCCGGCGAAAGCGGGTTGATGCGATTGGGGTTGCCGCCGAGCTGTTTCATGGCATCGCGCATGGCGGCGAGGTCAACGATGGCCGGCACGCCGGTGAAGTCCTGCAGGACGACCCGTGCCGGCGTGAAGGAAATCTCGGTGCCGGGCTCGGCCGTGGAGTCCCAGTTGGCCAGGCCGGCAATGTCCTTTTCGGTGATGTTGGTGCCGTCCTCGTGCCGAAGCAGGTTCTCCAGCAGAATCTTGAGTGAATACGGCAGGCGTTCGACGTTTTTGTGCTTTTCGGCCAGCTTTTTCAGGCTGTAGTAACCGAACGATTTGCCACCGGCTTCGAGGTTGTCACGACAACCGAGCTCGTCACGCATGGGGATCTCCTTCCGTTGAAAATGGGTCGAACGGGCAGGGCGCAGACGGCTGCCCGAGGTCAGCCTGTTATTTTATCACGCGAGAGGGTTCAACAAAGGCCTTCTCGAGGGGGTGTCAGGCACTCATGAGGGACTCGGCCTGCTCGAGCATGCCGCGCCGCTGGAACACCAGTCGCCACTGGCGTCCACCGACCTGCCGCCAGAGAAAGGCCGAGCGCAAACCGGCCAGCAACAGGGCGCGCACGAAGGCCACCTTGTCCGGCTGCTTGAGGTATTCGGGCTGGCCGCTGATCGACAGTCGAAAGTCCATGGTGGAGACATGTCGCTGGTAGACGTCCGCCAACTGGCTGATCACGCTGTCGTCGAGCCGCTCCTCGGCATCGCGCCACGCGGCCTCGATCAGGTCCAGCTCTTCGCCCAGGGCACGCTGACGTTTGCCGTCGCGCTGGATCTTCGTGCCCAGCTTGGCCAGCCCGAGGCTGTAGTTGAGCGCCTGCAGGCCGTCCTGGCCGTGGCGGGCACTGAACAACTCCACCATCACGCGCAGGCCCATGCGCACGCCACCGAGACCGCCATACACATCTTCTGTGGAGTCGGGGTTGCGACTGAAAATACTGCCGATGCTGGCCTGGGCGGCCTGCTGACTGCACTGGCCAGAGGTCGCAATCTGGCGCACCAGTTCGCTGGCTTGCAGCATGCCGGCAAAGGCGATGGTCTTGTCTCTCATGCCGAAACGGATTCCTCGTTGTGGTCTTTCTGCATGGCTGGTGGTCGGGGCGCGTTGGACGACTCGATTGTTCCGCCACCGAGACACTCTTCGCCGTCGTAAAGCACCACGGCCTGGCCGGGGGTCACGGCGCGCTGCGGCTGGTCGAACTCGAGCACCAGCCGCTCGTCGTCGATATGGCGAATCCGGCAAGCCTGGTCGGGCTGGCGGTATCGTATCTTGGCTGCCAGTCTTTCGCCAGCCTCCGGCACCCGCCGAATCCAGGTCAGCGAGCCGGCGCTCAGTTCGGTGGCCATCAGCAGCGGGTGATCGGTCTGCTGGACGGCGTAGAGCACGTTGTTTTCCAGGTCCTTGTGGGCGACATACCAGGGTGCCTCGGGGTGGTTCTTCAGGCCACCGATATTGAGACCCTTGCGTTGACCCAGCGTGTAGTGGATCAGGCCGCTGTGCTCGCCAATCACTTCATCCTCGGGAGTGCGGATCTGTCCGGGTTCGGCATCAAGGTAACGATCGATGAACGCGTCGAAGTTGCGCTCGCCGATAAAGCAGATTCCGGTCGAGTCCTTCTTGTCGGCCACCGGCAGGTCGGCCTCTGCTGCCAGTCGGCGCACCTCGCTTTTTTCCAGCTCACCGAGCGGAAACAGGGCGCAGGCAAGCTGCTCCTGGTCAAGCGCATAGAGAAAGTAGCTCTGGTCCTTGCCGCCGTCGATGCCCTTAAGCAAGGAGACGCTGCCGTCGGCATTGTCGCGGCGGCGGGCATAGTGCCCGGTGGCGATGAGATCGGCACCGAGATCGCGGGCATGCTCGACGAAAGTGCGGAACTTGATCTCGCGATTGCACAGCACGTCCGGGTTGGGCGTGCGCCCGACCTTGAGCTCGGCCAGGAACTGTTCGAACACTTCTTCCCAGTACTCGGTGGCGAAGTTGCGACCATGGAAAGGCAAGTCCAGGATCTCGCACACGCGCCGGGCATCGGCGGCATCGTCCTCGGCAGTGCAGCCGGAGGCGGCATCCTCCTCTTCCCAGTTCTTCATGAACATGCCGGCAATCGGTTTGCCCTGCTGTTTCAGTAGCCAGGCGACAGTCGAGGAATCGACCCCGCCGGACATCGCTACCATGATCAGATCGCTCATGTGCGTCCATATGGGGTCAGGATGGTGAGATTGCGAGGGTGCCGGGTGGTGGCTGGATTTTCGGGGTTGGAGATGGCGCGGCAAAAGCCACCCGCAATGTCCGTACCATCCGAGGCGCCTCGCTTCATGGAGGTCGACTCCTCCTTACAGATGCTACAGCCTGATTTCAGTGGCACCAGAACGCCCCACCCGCTTATCCCCCAAACAATTCGGGATTCATAAGGTCGATAAACCGCTCCGACTGCGGCGAAAGGTAAGCCCCCCGGCGCATCACCACCCCGTAGGAGCGTCGCGGAAAGAACTCGCTCATGTCACGCACCACCAACTTCTCGCGATCGGCATCGGTAATGCAGATGCTGGTGACGATGGAGATTCCCATACCCAGGGCAACGTACTTCTTGATCACCTCCCAGCCGCCCACCTCCAGCGTGACCCGGAAGGGGAGGTTGTGGCTCTGGAACACCATGTCGATCATCCGGTAGGTGGTCAGACGCCGCGGCGGCAGGATCAGCCCATGCGGGCTGATATCGGTCAGCGCGATCTTGCGTCGCCGGACCAAGGGATGATCCGGACTCATGATCAGCACCGGATTGAAATGCCAGATTGGCTGGTAGTCGATGTCGGAGGGTACGTCGAGCATGGAGCCGACGGCGAAGTCGACTTCGTCCTCGCGGATCATGCCGAGCCCATCGGCGCCGGTGACGTTGTGCAGGTGCACGAAGATGCCCGGGTGCTTGCGGCGGAACCGCATCATCAGCGACGGCAGCAAATGCAGGATGGTCGATTCCCCGGCGGCAATGCGGATCTCGCCGGTATCCAGGGAGCCGTAGCGGCGCTGGAACTCATCGGGCAGGGCGTCGATGCGATCAACCAGCGGACGCGCCATTTCCAGCAACGCCTTGCCCGCCGGCGTGAGCTGCATGCGTGGCCCGTGACGCTCGAACAGCGGCCGCCCCAACTCCTCCTCCAGCGCCCGGATCTGCTGACTGATCGAAGGCTGGCTCAGGAACAGCTTCTCCGCCGCCGCCGACACGCTGCCGGTTCGTGCGGTGTGGATGAAGGCGCGCAGGTGTTTTAGGAGGTTGCCTTTGTACATCGGTTGGTTAGAGGGAAAGAGGGAAGAAGTGAGAGGGAGAATCGCAGTGCCCGCGTCCTCCCCTTTCTCCTCCTCTACCCCTCTCCCAAGTATTTGATAATCAAATACTATAGATCAAAAGATTTAATTTGCCAAATATTAGCCTTTGCACCTACGCTTGGCGCAATACAACCAAGCGGATGGAGCGATGAATTATTCATCACAGCAGTATCCGAACGACAACCTGACCAGCGACGACCGCGCCGAGTTCGTTGCTGCTCTGCCTGAGGGAGCATCACACCTGTTCCCAAACGAATTGCGGCGATTGCTGGCGTCGCTGTCGCGGCGCTACCGCGGCGAGGTCGATCGTTTGCTTGAAGCACGTAACGACCGCCAGCGCGCCTTCGATGCCGGCGAGCTCCCCGATTTCCCGGCAGAATCCCAAAAAATTCGCGAAGGCGACTGGAAAGTCGCGCCCATTCCCCATGATCTGAAGGACCGCCGCGTCGAGATTACCGGTCCGGTGGATCGCAAGATGATCATCAACGCGCTCAATTCCGGTGCAAAGGTGTTCATGGCCGATTTCGAGGACTCCTCGACACCGACCTGGGCCAACATGATCGACGGCCAGGTGAACCTGCACGACGCGGTACGTCGAACGATAGATTTCACCGCGCCCAACGGCAAGGAATACCGGCTGCAGAAGAATCCGGCAGTCCTGATTGTCCGTCCTCGTGGTTGGCATCTCGACGAGAAGCATGTGCTGGTGGATGGTCGACCGATCCCCGGCGGCTTGTTCGATGCCGCCGTTTATCTCTATAACAACGCGCGCATCCTGATCAGCCAGGGCAGCGGGCCCTATCTGTACCTGCCCAAGCTGGAAAACCGCCATGAGGCCGAACTCTGGGAGCGGGCACTGACCCGAATCGAGCGCTCGCTCGAGCTCGATCCCGGCACCATCAAGGTCACGGTGCTGATCGAGACGATCACCGCGGTGTTCGAAATGGACGAGATCCTGCATGCGCTCAGAAGCCGGATCGTTGGTCTCAACTGCGGCCGATGGGATTATATCTTCAGTTATATCAAGCGGTTCCGGGCACATGGTGACAAGGTGCTTCCGGATCGTGCCCAGGTCACCATGACGGTGCCGTTCCTGCGTGCGTACTCGCAGTTGCTGATTCGTACCTGTCATCGTCGCGGTGCCTTCGCCATGGGCGGCATGGCCGCGCAGATCCCGATCAAGGGTGACGAAGCGGCCAACGAGGCGGCCGTCAAGAAGGTGCGTGAAGACAAGGAGCGTGAGGCCGGTGAAGGTCACGACGGTACCTGGGTGGCGCATCCCGGCCTGATACCGCTGGCCATGGAGATCTTCGACGAGCAGCTCGGCGACCGCCCCAACCAGTTGCACCGACTGCGCGACGACGTATCGGTCAGTGCCACCGACCTGGTCGAACCTTGCAGGGGATCGATCACCGAGCAGGGCGTACGCGGCAATATCAACGTGGCCATTCGCTACATGGCCGCGTGGCTGGCCGGGCAGGGCTGTGTACCGATCAATCACCTGATGGAGGATGCCGCAACAGCCGAGATTGCCCGAGCCCAGCTCTGGCAATGGGCGCGCCATGACCGCGGCGTCCTCGAGGACGGTCGCGACATCGACCTGGAACTGATTGCCCGCTGGCAGGACGAGGAATTGAAAAAGATTCGTGCCGACGTGGGCGATGAGGCTTTTGACGGCGGTCATTACCAGGCCGCCGCCGACCTGCTGACCGAGGTCACCGCCAGCGACGATTTCATCGAGTTTCTCACCCTCCCGGGCTACGAGCGCCTGGACTGAACCCTTACCGGAGCATTTGCATGAACAAGGACGTCAAGCCCATTATCGAAATGGAAACCGACTGGATGGAGAATCCGCGCTGGAAAGGCGTGGAACGGCCCTATGATGCCGCCGAAGTGGTGCGCCTCAGGGGCAGTGTCACCATCGAACACACCCTGGCCCGCATCGGCGCGGAAAAGCTCTGGAAGCTGCTCAACGAGGAAGACTTCGTCAACGCGCTCGGGGCATTGACCGGCAACCAGGCCATGCAACAGGTGCGTGCCGGTCTCAAGGCGATTTACCTGTCAGGCTGGCAGGTGGCGGCCGATGCCAACCTGGCCGGCCAGATGTATCCCGACCAGTCGCTGTACCCGGCCGACTCGGTGCCGGCGGTGGTCAAGCGCATCAACAACACCTTCCAGCGCGCCGACCAAATCCAGAGTTCGGAAGGCAAGGGCGAGATCGACTGGTTCGCACCCATCGTTGCCGACGCCGAGGCCGGCTTCGGCGGGGTGCTCAATGCCCACGAGCTGATGAAGGCCATGATCGAGGCCGGTGCCGCCGGAGTGCACTTCGAGGACCAGCTCGCCTCGGCCAAGAAATGCGGCCACATGGGCGGCAAGGTGCTGGTACCCACCCAGGAAGCAGTCCAGAAGCTGGTTGCCGCTCGCCTGGCTGCCGACATCTGCAACGTGCCGACCATCATCGTGGCACGCACCGACGCCATGGGCGCCGACCTGCTGACCTCCGACATTGATCCGGTCGACAAGGAGTTCCTGACCGGAGAGCGCACATCCGAAGGCTTTTACCGCGTTCGTGCCAGTCTCGACCAGGCCATCGCCCGCGGACTGGCCTACGCCCCTTATGCCGACTTGCTGTGGTGCGAGACCTCCACGCCCAACCTCGAAGAGGCCAAACAGTTCGCCGAGGCCATTCGAGCTGAGTATCCCGGCAAGATGCTGGCCTACAACTGTTCGCCCAGCTTCAACTGGAAAAAGAACCTCTCCGATGCCGAAATTGCCGCCTTCCAGCGCGAGCTCGGTGCCATGGGCTACAAGTTCCAGTTCATCACCCTGGCCGGGTTCCATGCACTCAACCACTCGATGTTCCAGCTCGCCCGCGGCTACCGCGATCGCCAGATGTCGGCCTACGTCGAGCTGCAGGAAGCCGAATTCGCGGCCGAGTCGCAGGGCTACACTGCCACCCGTCACCAGCGTGAAGTCGGCACGGGCTACTTTGACCAGCTGACCCAGGCAGTCAGTAGCGGCGAGTCTTCATTGAGTGCGCTTTCGGGTTCCACCGAGGAATCGCAATTCGATGAATCGGCAAGTCGCTGACGTCATCTTGAAAACCGCTTGATGCTGCCGCAGTATGATATCGATGCAATCGAGTCATGCTGCGGCAGTCCATGAGCGAAAAGGAACACCATTCAGGTCACACCGGCGATGGCCTGGCGTTGCAGGAAGCACGCCCGAAGGTCAAGCGACCGCCGTTGTACAAGGTCGTCATTCTCAATGACGACTACACACCGATGGAGTTCGTCGTCGACGTGCTGCAGCGCTTCTTTTGTCTGTCGCACGACCAGGCAACCAGCATCATGCTGCATGTTCACACGCGCGGTCGCGGCGTGGCCGGCATCTACACCTACGAGATCGCGGAAACCAAGGTCGTCCAGGTCAACGACTATGCCCGCGAGCACCAGCATCCGCTGCAATCCACGCTGGAGGAGTCCGAATCCTGAAAGCCATCGGGATCGAATCTTGATGCAAACAGGAATCATCGCGGTGTATTCTGGTCTCACAGGCAAGCCGTTTCACCAGTTGCACCAGGATCGCCAACATGTTCAGCAAGGATCTCGAACTATCCATCTCGCAGGCCTATCACACGGCCCGCTCGCGTCGACACGAGTTTCTGACTGTCGAGCACTTGCTTTTGGCGCTGCTCGACAACGACTCGGCCATCGAGGTGTTGAGCGCCTGTGGTGTGGACATCCAGCGTCTGGCAAATGAGCTGGACCTGGTGCTGACCGAGTCGGTGCCCATACTTTCGGAGGGCGATCAGCGCGACACCCAGCCCACCATTGGCTTCCAGCGCGTGTTGCAGCGTGCCCTCTATCACGTCCAGTCAGCCGAACGCAAGGAAGTCCTCGGCGCCAACGTGCTGGTCGCGATCTTCGGTGAAAAGGATTCTCACGCCGTTTACCTGCTGGGCAAGCAGGATCTGGCGCGGCTGGACGTGGTCAATTTCCTGTCACACGGCATCGCCAAGACCGATGAACCCGGTGCCGGCACGGCTACCGACGAGCCGGGCCTGGAAGCCGGGCAGGGTGTCGAGGAGGACAAGTCTGCGCTGGCGGCTTACGCCACCAACCTGAACGAAAGGGCACGCGCCGACAAGATCGATCCGCTGATCGGTCGTGCGCTGGAAGTCGAGCGCACCATCCAGATCCTGTGCCGTCGGCGCAAGAACAATCCGCTCTATGTCGGCGAGTCCGGCGTGGGCAAGACAGCCCTGGCCGAAGGCCTGGCCCTGCGCATTGTCAGCGGTGAAGTGCCCGAAGTGCTCGACGATGCCGAGATCTGGGCGCTGGATCTGGGCGCGTTGCTGGCCGGCACAAAGTACCGGGGCGACTTCGAAAAGCGCCTCAAGGCCGTGCTTGCCGAGCTCAAGTCGCGTCACAAGGCCGTGCTGTTCATCGACGAGATACACACTATCATCGGTGCCGGCGCGGCGTCAGGTGGCGTCATGGACGCTTCCAACCTGATCAAACCGGTGCTGGCCAACGGTGAATTGCGCTGCATCGGCTCGACGACGTTCGAGGAATACCGCGGCGTGTTCGAAAAGGATCGTGCTCTGGCACGACGGTTCCAGAAAATCGACATCGTCGAGCCGTCGGTCGGCGAGACGATCGAGATTCTCAACGGTCTCAAGCATCGCTTCGAGGAACACCATGGCGTGACTTACACCCCCGAGGCTCTGGAAGCGGCAGCGACGCTGTCGGCCCGTCACATCAACGATAGGCATCTGCCGGACAAGGCCATCGACGTGATCGACGAAGCCGGTGCCCGCGAACGCCTCAAGCCCATCGATGACCGTGCCGAGAGCATCGGCACTTCCGAGATCGAGGAAGTCATTGCCAAGATGGCGCGTATTCCGCCGCGGCAGGTATCGCGTTCCGATCGGGATGCCCTCAAGACGCTGGAGCGCGACCTGAGAATGGTGGTCTTCGGCCAGGACGAGGCCATCACCACCCTGGCCTCGGCCATCAAGATGTCGCGCTCCGGACTGGCCGATGTCGAGCGGCCGATCGGTAGCTTCCTGTTCGCCGGTCCGACGGGTGTCGGCAAGACCGAGGTCACCCGGCAGCTGGCGCTGACGCTGGGCATCGAGCTGATCCGATTCGACATGTCCGAGTACATGGAGGCACATACCGTTTCCCGCCTGGTCGGCGCGCCGCCGGGTTACGTGGGCTTTGACCGGGGCGGACTGCTGACCGAGGCGGTCACACAAACCCCGCATGCCGTGCTGCTGCTCGACGAGATCGAGAAAGCACACCCGGATGTCTACAACCTGCTGCTGCAGATCATGGATCACGGCAAGCTCACCGATGCCAACGGGCGCAGCGCCGATTTCCGCAACGTCATCCTGGTGATGACGACCAACGCGGGTGCGCAGCTGATGAGCCGGCGGGGTATCGGTTTCACGCAATCCGACCATACCTCCGACGGCATGGAAGCGATTCGCAAGCAGTTCACGCCGGAGTTCCGCAACCGGCTCGATGCCATCATCCAGTTCCGCTCACTGGCCGTCGACGTGGTCATGAAGGTTGTCGACAAGTTCCTGATGGAGATGGAGAACCAGTTGGCCGACAAGGGCGTCAACGTCGAGGTCTCGGCCGATGCGCGTCAGTGGCTGGCCGAGCATGGTTTCGACGAAAAAATGGGTGCACGGCCGATGAAGCGCGTGATCCAGGAGCACATCAAGCGACCGCTCGCCGACGAATTGCTGTTCGGCAGCCTGGCTGAAGGCGGCGAGGTGCGGGTCACTCTCAAGGAAGACGGCACCGGGCTAGACCTCGACTGCCACAGCGCCAGTGCGGCGCCGGTGGCCGAGTGAGCTATCGAGAGGCGGTGTCCGTTATTTCATGCGGTAGGTGATTCGGCCTTTGCTCAGGTCGTAGGGGGTCATTTCGACCTTAACCCGGTCACCGGTGAGAATACGGATGTAGTGCTTGCGCATGCGCCCGGAAATATGGGCGGTGATGACGTGTCCATTGTCCAGCTCTACCCGGAACATGGTGTTGGGCAGGGTTTCAAGCACCCGGCCCTCCATCTCGATATGATCGTCCTTCGCCATGAATGTCCTTGAAGTTGGTTAAAACCGCGTTATTTTGACACTTCTCTCGCCCAAAGCAAACCCCGAATTGCCGGGGAAGGCAAAACGGGAAGAAGGTACAGAGGATAGAGGACACGGTCGCCCCGGAAATCGCGAAGCGATTGTCCGGGGCCTCGCGCGGTGAGGTTGACACGGCTCTGGGCAGTAGCTGCAAGTGCAAGATCTCCAGCATCGCTGCACCGATTCGAGAACGACAGCCTCCAGACCTGCGAAATGCCCCCGGATTCAGGTATAATGCCCCGCATTCCGACCTGTTCGGCGGCAGATGAAAAAATTCTTCGGCCGGGTCTTGACAGATCGGATTCCGCGATTAGAATGATCGCCTTCTTAGCGGGAATAGCTCAGTTGGTAGAGCACAACCTTGCCAAGGTTGGGGTCGCCGGTTCGAGTCCGGTTTCCCGCTCCAGGTTCTCGGAAAGGGCCCGGGCAATGCCCGGGCCTTTTTCGTTTCGACGCCACGACAGACCGTGCCGGTTGGGGTACAATCTGCGGCGTTGACGGACGATGCGACACGTCGTTTCCGGGACATCAAGGCCAGGTGGCAGAGTGGTTATGCAGCGGCCTGCAAAGCCGTTTACCTCGGTTCGATTCCGGGCCTGGCCTCCATCCTCCCTTCCCGATAGCTTGGCCGACTCCGGCCCTTCGATCATTTATCATGTCGCCTCATACCCGCCCGGGTGGCGAAATGGGTAGACGCAAGGGACTTAAAATCCCTCGGAGGCAACTCCGTGCCGGTTCGAGTCCGGCCCCGGGCACCAACTTGGCCTCATGTGAGTAAAGGCACATGACGGTTGGTCTCGTGGGGTTGGCTCTCGTGCATCTGGATAGGAGGCTGCATGGCGAAAACACTTCTCACCATAATTTCCGTACTTCTTGTATTCCTTTCTACTCAACTGCAGGCTGAGGCACGTATACAGGTGGTGCATGCCGCTGCAGTGTCAGAAGAAGACTCCCAGACCGCCGCGTCGGTACAAGTGGATGACACCGTCCTGGTTTCCGAGATTCGATTCGGCGGTCAGGCTGGATATTCTTCCGTGCCGGCCGGAGAGCGCACGATCACGGTCTCAAGTGCAATCGACGGTGCGCTGCTGGCCGAGTCCGTATCCAGTCTGGAGGCCGATGTCGATTACACCCTCGTGGTTGCAGGCGATGGGGAGCAACGCGAAATCGAGCTCTTGCTGCTGGAAGACGCGGTCTCGAGCCCGGGCTCCGGCCGCCTCATTCTGCGCGTAATTCATGCCGGGAGTTGGGAAGTCACGCCATCGGATGAACTCATCACCTTGCGCACAGCGGCAGGTGAACCTTTCGGTGAACTGGAGACGCTGGCTTATCTCGACGACACCGGTTTCCAGTCGGTTCCGGCCGGCGACCACGACTTGAAGTTCACCTCCTTTGATGGAATGACGAATGTGGTTGATTTCGAGCCGGTCGAATGGCTGGCCGGTGTCCGGCGTACCCTGGTGGTGATGGGAGACGGAGTGCGTCAGCCAAAAAGCGTGGTGTCCATCCCGGGAGGTCGGCTCGAGATGCGGGTCCCGGTCGACAACAGCGTCACGGGCTGGTGGGAGTCCGCCCTGGGTGGTAACGAGGGGTTCATCATGCAGCCCATCCCCGCCCAGAACCGTCTTGTCGGCACGATCTACACCTGGGATACGGAAGGGCTCGGTGAACCGCTGTGGTTCACTTTCGACACATGCTCTACGCCGGTTGGTGATGCAGACTGCGTCACTCCCGGCGCGTTTGCCGGCACACAGGCAAATGCAGCGGTCTATCGCTTCGCTGGTGGGGTGATCGGCGATACGCTTCCGGCCGACGGCTTCATTGCCGGTACGGTCAGTATCGAGTTCCTGGATTGCAACAATGCCGAGGCCACGGTTCAGCTGGATAACTTCGGAGAAGTGACGTGGAATCTGTCCCGGCTCACTGCCACCATGCCCTGCAACATCGATTGACATCGTCACCCGTCCAGAAACTGGGCGGGTCAGACCCAGCAGGAACTTCTGTGCATCGTCGTGACCGGGTCGCTCGCGGCCCGGTGATTGCCGAACCGGATCTCAATCGGCATATTCACACCTTGCTCATCTGGTGTTCATGCGACACCGACAATGGCGCGAATACGCTCGAAGCTCATTCGTTGAGCACGGGAGTTCGAAATGTCTGCAAAACTTCGTGGCCTGCTGGCCATTGGTCTTATTTCTGCGTCTTTACTCGCTTTTGCCGAAGCACGCGTCCAGATCGTTCATGCCGCACCGTTTACCGATTCGATCGAAGGGTCTTCGGTAACCGTCACGGCTAACGGTGACGCTGTGCTCGAAGACTTTCTCTTCGGTGACTTCACCGAGTACCTGACTCTGCCGTCGGGTGACTATGATCTTGCCGTCATTCCTACCGGTGCGTCGGAGCCTGCCATCGAGGCCAGCGTAACGCTGGAGTCAGGTGTTGACTACACCGTCCTGGCCACAGGTGACGGTGTCAACCAGGATCTGGCATTGTGGCCGCTGGTCGACGATGCTACCGACCCGGGTGAGGGCAACCTCAACATCCGTGTCGTTCATGCCGCTCCGTTCGCTGCCGAACTTGCTGACACCGAAGTGTCGATTAGGACTGCCGGTGGTGACGTGGTCAACGACCTGGTTGGTGTGCCTTATTTCGCCGAAAGCGGTTTCTTTCCCGTTCCGGCCGGTGAGTATGACCTTAAGGTGGCATCGAACGATGGTCAGACCAATTTCATCGATCCCTTGCCGGCAAACCTGCCTGCAGGCATTAATCTGACCGTGATCGCCATCGGCGATGGTGTCAACCAGCCGCTGGGCATTCTGGCGCTGCCGGTCGGACAGCTGGAGACGCGTGCCCCCGTCGACAACAGCATCAACGGTTGGTGGGCTTCCGGTCTGGGCGGCAACGAAGGTTTCATCTTCCAGCCCATTCCGGCGCAGAATCGCCTGGTTGGAACGGCTTACACCTGGGACCTGAATGGCTCCGGTGATCCGCTGTGGCTGACGTTTGATTCCTGCTCGAGTGACGTGGGCGCTGAAGCCTGCGAAACGCCAGGTGCGTTCGACGGCAGAGAGGCGGTTGCCGCACTGTATGCCTACAGCGGCGGAACCGTTGCAGGAAGTGAACCAGCCGACGGCGACACCATCGGCCTGGTGTCGTTTGAATTCATCGATTGCAATACCGCCATTGCCGTGGTCGAGCTCGATGATGGAACCTCGGTGAGCTGGGATCTGGAACGTGTAACACAGACCGTTCCGTGCACGCTCGACTGATCAGCCACCGCTGATCAATAAGAGTTCCCGGGCCACTCATGTGGCCCGGGTTTGTTTTGTTTACTTGAAGTGTGAACGGAAGTAGTTCACTGAATTCTTGAACGCCTTCCAAGCGTGCTCGGCTTCCAGTTTGAGCCTTTCAAGCTGTGCCTCACTGGCCGCGCGAACTTCCTTGAGTTTCTTTTCCAGCTCATCGCGCCGCTGCTTCATTTCCTCGCGCTGCTCGTTGAGCTTCTTGCGCGAATCAGCCCGGACCTCGTCAGCACGCTTCTCGAGCTGATCGATCTCCTTGTTGAGTTCGTCAAGGCGTTGCTTGATGCGTTCGATGAACTGTTCCCGTGTGCTTTTCTCGGTCATTGCCTGCCTCCGTCTATCTGGATCATGGATTGTTGCATATTGCCGGAGGATCAGCTTGATCGACGTCAAGCATCGGGCTGTTCGTAGACGGAACTAAGCTTGTAGTTGCGGTAGAAGAAACGTACCAGAACGGTGCCGGCAGCTGCCACCGGAAGGGCAAGCAGAATGCCAATGAATCCAAACAGGTGGGCGCCGGCCATGACGGCGAAGATCACCAGCACCGGGTGCAGTCCGATTCGGTCGCCGACCAGGTTGGGTGTGAGTACGAAACTTTCGATGAGCTGGCCGACGGTGAACACGATGGCCACCGACAGCAGGAACCAGAAGTCGAAGTTCTGGATGACGGCGGTGATGCCGGCCAGCAGGACACCGATGATGGCGCCCAGGTACGGGACGAAGCTGACCAGCCCGGCGATCATGCCGATGGCGATGGCGTTGTTCAGTCCGACGATCACCAGGCCGATGGAGTAGATTGCGCCGAGGCTGAACATGACCAGCAGCTGGCCACGCAGGAACCCGCCCAGTGCTTCGTCACAATCCCGCGTCAGCCGCACCACGACCGGCTCGATATTGCGCGGCAGCATGTCCCTGACGGAATCGAGCAGGCGGTGCCAGTCGCGCATCAGGTAGAAGGTAACCAGCGGCACCAGCACCATGCCGGTGATCCAGATGACAAAGCGTCCGCCTGATTCGGTGATGTAGGTAAGCAGGGTGCCGGCGGCACCCGCGATGTTCTGGAAATGCTCCTGGATCAGTTCACGGGCCCGGGCCGCATCGAAGGTGGCTATGCCCAGCTCGATATCGAGTTTTTCCTCGATCCAGGGCAGGGCGGTTTCCTGCAGGGTCTGGAAATAGCCTGGCAGTCGTTCGAACAGGTCAACCGTCTCGCGCACCAGCAGGGGGATGATGATCAGCATTGCGATCACCAGGATCGAAATCACGACCAGAAACACCAGCGACACGGCCACGTCGCGCCGTATTTTCCAGCGCTCCAGGCGATTGACGATCGGGTCGGCCATGTAGGCGAACAGGGCGCTGAGCAAGAAAGGGGTCAGTACCGGTGCCAGCAACCAGACCAGCCAGCCTGTGACCAGCAGTGCGGCGGCGATCCAGAGCAGCTGCGTGCGCGAGATCTCGGGAATCTGCAGGGGTTCTTCGACATTTCGGGGCATGTTGTCGGTCATGGTTGCTCGGGACGAAAACGACCGCTGAATAGTCTCAGGATGAGGAGGGAACTGCAAGGTCAGGAAGTATCGG
>SKXY01000038.1 GCA_007128175.1 Wenzhouxiangella sp.
ACCGCGAACGACTCGCGCCGGCGCTGACTGCGGGTGCTGCGGGCCTGCTTGCCTGGATCGTGGCCGTGGCCATCGCGGTCATGACCGCGGCCGAAGCCGAACGTCTGCCGGACACCAGCGCACTGAACCTGGTTGGCGAGCCAGTCAGCCTGGCAGCCCTGGGGCCTGAAAAGGGCCGCCCCCTGGTAATCAACGTCTGGGCCACCTGGTGTCCGCCGTGTCGACGCGAGATGCCGATCTTCGAGCGCGCACAGCGCGATCACGAGCATGCGACCTTTGTACTGCTCAACCAGGGTGAGGATGTCGCCACCGTGCGCTCCTTCCTGCAGTCGCAGGGGCTGGAGCTGGACCATGTCCTGCTCGACCACGACAACGAATTCTCGCCCCGGGCCGGAGTGCGCGTACTGCCCACGACCCTGTTCTACGACGCCTCCGGCAAGCTCAGGCGCCAGCACGTCGGCGAACTGTCCGGTGCCACGCTCGAACGCCACCTCGAATCGTTGCGTCACTGACCCTGGGTGTGTTCGTTCAGCCGGACTTCAGGCGCGCTGTTGTACAACATGTGTTATCGAACCACCAACTGACTCGGCCCATGGCCTGGAGGCAGCATCATGAAAATCGTCCAGAGTATTGCCATTACGCTGGCCCTGATCGTCGCAATCGGCCTGTCCGCTCCGGCAAAGTCAACCGAACCGGCCCCCTTCACCGAGGCCGAGCTCGACCAGATGCTCGCCCCGATTGCACTTTACCCGGACACGGTGCTGTCGCATGTCCTGATTGCCGCCACCTATCCTCTGGAAGTGGTGCAGGCGGCCCGCTGGTCGCGCCACAACCCCTCGTTGCGCGGAGAAGAGGCTGTCGCCGCCGTTGAACGCATGGACTGGGACCCCAGCGTCAAGGCGCTGGTCGCCTTCCCCGAACTGCTCAAGCGCATGGACGAAGACCTGGACTGGACGCAACGACTGGGTGACGCATTTCTGATGCAGGAAGAAGAAGTCGTCGACACGGTCCAGTACTTGCGCTCGGAAGCCTACGCCCAGGGCCACTTGCAGTCCAACGAACACGTGCGAGTGGTGCGCGAGACCCGATACATCTACATCGAGCCGGCCCGAAGCCAGGTGGTCTACGTGCCCTACTACGATCCGCGCGTGGTCTACACCCGCTGGCGCTGGTCCAGCCATCCGCCGGTCTACTGGCATCATCCGCCGGCCTACCGCAGCAGCGTGGTGTTCTACTGGGGGCCGGCCTACCGTGTGGCGCCGACCTTCTACTTCAGCTCATTCCACTGGTCACGCCGCCAGGTGGTGAGCGTGCATCACCACCATCATCACTACCATTACCACCGGCATGTTCACACCCACCGGCATTTTAGCTCGGGCCGGGAAATCGCGCGGCACACCAGTGCCCGTCACTGGCAGCACAACCCGGCGCACCGGCGCGGCGTGAGCTACCGCCCCGGCATCGACCAGCGCCGTTTCGTACAGCAACAGCAGCGCGACAGCGCGAGGTCCGCCAACGTGCGTTCGGCCTCGGCTCGTGCAACCGGCCCGCAGCGCGCGCGTACGATCAGCCAGCAACGGCAATGGGCCGACCAGCAGCGAACGGCCGCACCCTTGCGTGAACGGGCCCAGACCCGAAGCCAGGCACAGACTCGCAGCTCCGGCAGCAGTCAGATTCAGTCGCGATCAGGTCAACCCGGCAGCACGCAACGCTCGGCCAACGTACGCAGCGAGGCATCGACCCCCAGAACCGCGGCCACGCGCCCGGACAACCGGGTTCAGCGCCAAGCCCAATCGGATCGGACGGCAAGCACGCGGTCGGCGAGTTCGGCTCGCAGCGAAGCACAGACATCGCGAACCGCTTCGACCCGGCCCGACCAGCAACAACAGCAGCGTCAAGCTGCCCCGGATCGTCCGGCGAGCGCCCGCCAGGCCGGCAACGCACGCAGCCAGGCTTCAACGCCGCAGTCGGCACCTTCGCGCTCTGCCAACCGGGGCCAGCAGCCCCGAAGTCAGGAATCCAGTCGGGCACGCGCTGCCAGCAGCCGCCCGGATAGCGGAGCGCGCAGCACATCCCGGGAAACCGCCGCACCGACTCGCGAGGCGGCCCGGCCGCAGGCACGTGCGCCACGCGCGGCAACATCGTCCAGCCCATCCCGGTCCGCCGGCACGGCTTCCACGACACGCCAGCCGCGCTCGACGACTGCGCCATCGCGCAGCCAGCCTTCCCGGTCATCGGCACCAAGTCGCTCGTCGAGCTCCACCCCGCAAAGCGAATCAAGCCGGAGCACATCACCCCGGCCCTCATCATCGACCAGCCGGGGCTCGTCGCGCGGAGCGACTACCTCGCGCTCTTCCAGCCCCGAACGCAGGTCGAATCGCAGTCAACGCCGCGTCGACTGACACCGCCAGTTCGGCCAGGCCCGGGGGCTCGCGAAGCAGCGGGTGGTGCCCCCTCGGCCGCGCCCGAAAAAGGCCAACGGCCCCATCGACAAGTTCATTTCACACAGGCGTTATTGCTGCTTCGAATTTCTTGACTCGGGTGCTTGGAATTTTTCCGGGTCAGGGACTACCAAGCCACCAGAGCTGAGCGTCACTTCAGCATGGCCTTCAGGCTGATTTCGGCCGCCGCCAGAACTTTCGAGACCGGACAGCCCGACTTGGCCGCCTCGGCATGCTTGTGAAACTCGGACTCATCGATACCCGGCACCTCGGCCTCGCAGTTCAGTTCGATACGGGTAATGGACGGACCGCCATCGCCCATTTCCAGATGGACCGATGCGGTGGTGCTGACTGACTTCGGAGTGTGACCGGCACCGGCGAGAATGTTCGACAGCGCCATCGAGAAGCAGCCGGCGTGAGCGGCGGCAATCAGTTCTTCCGGGTTGGTTCCCGAACCTTCCTCGAAGCGCGAGCCGAACGAGTACTGGCCCTCCCAGGCACCGCCCCCCAACTTCATGGTGCCGTTTCCGGCCTTGAGGTCGCCGTTCCATATTGCACTGGATTTGCGTACGGGCATGCCTGTCTCCTTTACTTAATGGGTTGATGTCCCTCGATTCTAACTCCGGTAGCGTGATCCACAATCAATGAAGCAGTTCACGAACTGCACCCACCGCTGATTCAAACGTCCGATCAAGGCGTCTGGCAAGTCGAGCCGTCCGGAATGGTCAGTCGCGTGGCCACGAACTCCCCGCTACCGAAAGCGGGCGAGTCGTAGGAGAACCGCCCGGTCGTGCAATCGTCGAACGACACGGTCAGCTGACCCCATGTTTCGAAGTCATCCCCGGGCGGCGGGCTGAGAAAGTCTGCCGACTCGTTGGGGCCGGCGACACGGATCAGGTCCATGGTGACGCTGCTCGCCCCCCACTCGAAACCGGTCACGCCGGTCAGCCACATCGGCTGGCCGTCGCTGAAGTCATACCAGTACAACACCATCAGAGGCCCCTGCTCATCCGAGGCGTCGTTGGTCACCTCGATATTGAAGCCCACTCCGGATCGCGCAGGATCGAACCAGGAGGCGGTGTGCAGTGGCATGATCGGAAACCCGTCGACCTCGACCGCACGCCGGATGAGTGGTGGACGCACCGGCGCATCGATGTGCTGGAATTCATCCACGATTTGTCGGCCGGTGGTCAACTCGTTGATTCGGTTGACGACACCCATGCCGTAAACCACCTCGCCAAACACGGTGTAACTGCCATCGAGATTCGCATTGCTGCCAGTGTTGATATAAAACTGCGAATTGGCCGAATCCGGATCACTGCCGCGGGCCATGGCAATCGTACCGGGTGCATTGAGCCGTCCGTTCTGGGCCTCGCTGACGATGTTGTCGAACAACGGTTCCCGAAACTGGAAGTCCGCCTCAAAGCCACCAGCCTGAACGACGAAATCCTCAATGACCCGATGAAAGATCAACCCGTCATAGAACCCGGCGTCGACATAATCAAGAAAATTCTGCGTCGTGATCGGTGCATTGGCGACATCGAGCTCGATGAGGATCGGTCCGTGCTCGGTATCCAGCCATACACGGGATACATCGGCGGCGGTCAATGGTGCAAAGAGCAGAGCAAGGCAGGTTGCCAGGATTCGGGACATGAGCATCGCTTCCAGGGGAAAGTGCTCAATGTAATGTCGGGCGATGTTTCTGTCGAGCCCGACGGTGGGAGTAAAACCACCACTATGTAAGAGTATGCTAATGTTATGGCCACCGATCACCTCAAGCGGAGCCCGGCAGCCATGCCCCTGCTGTTTCACCCCGAACACCCGGCCCTGGCCGGCGAGCTGCACAGCCGCCCGCATACGGTACTGAATGCCCCGTGCGCCGTGGCCCATCTGGCCATCGTTCCTGCCGGTGACGCCGGCCTGCGTGAACTACTGACCGAACTCGATGACGGCAACGCCACGACCGTGGATGAACGCCACCATGCCGTCACCTTCGGGGCACTCGCACTGCGCTGGGAGCGACATACCGAGTTCGAGTCGCTGGCGATCAGTCGCGCTTGCAGCGGGCAGACGCCACCGGGCTCGCCGGTTGACGATTTGCCGCCGGGCTGGCTCGATCGCATCGCGGGCGATATCGTCTCGGCCGCACTGGTTTTCGTCGAGGGAGTTGAGGGAGGCTGCAGCAACGCTGAATTGCCCGAACTGCTGGGCAGCAGCCATGTCGTCGGCAGCCGCGTGCTTGGCGAAGCGGCAACTGTACACACCGCCTTCTCCCATACCGGCGACGGCTACGTGCGCTATCACGTGCGCGACCTGGCCATGAGCCCCGACCATACCGGCCGCCTGGTGCAACGCCTGATCGAGATCGAGACCTACCGCATGATGGCCCTGCTCGGCCTGCCGATGGCCAAATCGCTTGCACCCGGGCTCGGACGACTCGAGCAGCGCCTGGCCGAACTGGTCGCACGGCTGGATGCGGTGACCGACCTGGCCGAGGAACAGGCCCTGCTCGACGAGCTGTTCGACCTGGCCCAGACCTCCGAGCAGCAGGTGGCCGACAGCGCCTATCGCTTCGCCGCCACTGACGCCTACGGCCGGATCGTCAACGATCGCCTGCGCGATTTGCGCGAGCAGCGCATCGACCACCTGCAAGCCGTGGGGGAGTTTCTCGAGCGCCGCTTCGAGCCGGCCCTGCGGACCTGCCAGGCCACGGCCCGGCGCCAGGAAAGCCTCAGCCAGCGCATCTCGCGCACCGCCAACCTGGTTCGCACGCGGGTCGACGTCGGCCTGCAGAAACAGAACCGCAGCCTGCTGGCCACCATGGCCCGGCGCTCGCGCATGCAACTGCGACTGCAGCAGACGGTCGAGGGCCTGTCGGTGATGGCCATCAGCTACTACTCGCTGGGTATCCTGACCTATCTTCTGGGCGGGTTCATCGAGACGGACCGGCTCAGGCTGGTGGTCTCGGTGACCGCCCCGGCTTTCCTTATCGCCATCTGGTTCCTGCTCAGACGCTGGCGCCACCACATCGCCAGGGACGAGGAAGAAAATTGATCCGGATCAGGTCGCTGCACTGGCCAACAGCTATTGTTGCAGACAGGCACCTGCGTCGATACCAAGGAAATACCGATGACCCGACCCCAGCTGAGCGCATACATTCCAGCCGCCGTACTGGCTCTGGCGTGGCTACCGGCCGCAGCCGATTCCGTCGATCGCGAAGCACTGCTGGGCACCGCCCAGGCCCTGTTCGCGCCGTTGCCGGAGGTAGTCGACAACCCCGACAACCCGCTGACCGAGGACAAGGTCGAGCTCGGCAAGATGCTCTACTACGACCCGCGCCTGTCGCAAAGCGGCCTGTTCTCCTGCAATAGCTGCCATAACCTGGCTACCTACGGCGTCGACAACCTGCCCACTTCGCTGGGTCATCGCTGGGCCGTGGGTCCGCGCAACTCACCGACGGTACTCAACGCCGCCTTGCATGCCAACCAGTTCTGGGACGGACGCGCCGCCGACGTCGAGGAGCAGGCCGAGGGACCCATCCTCAACCCGATCGAAATGGCCATTCCCAATGAGCGTGTTGCCGTCGAGCGCATCGCCTCCATGCCCGACTACGTGGCCTGGTTCGAGCGCGCCTTCCCCGACGAGGACGAACCGCTGACTTATGCCAACATCGCCAACGCCATCGGAGCTTTCGAACGCACCCTGACCACGCCCGATCGCTTCGACGATTTTCTCAAGGGCGACAAGGATGCACTGAGCAACGATGAACTGGCCGGCCTGGAAGTCTTCATCGATTACGGCTGCGCCGGCTGTCACTCCGGGCCCGCGCTCGGTGGCAACATCATGGCCCGCTTCGGTGTGGTCGAAGAGTACTGGGAAGCCACACGCGAGTTCCTGACCATCGACCAGCCGACCATGCCCATGGATGTTGGCCGCTTTGCCGTAACCCAGGACCCCGACGACCTGTATGTCTTCAAGACACCATCACTCAGGAATATCACCCGTACCTACCCGTACTTCCATGACGGTTCGGTGTGGGATTTGCGTGACGCCACCCAGATCATGGCCCGGGTTCAGCTCGGCGAAGAAATCGACGAGGACGACATGGACAAGCTGATGGCCTTCTACCAGGCCCTCGAAGGCGAGATCCCCGAGCATGCCCTGCGCCTGCCGGTGCTGCCGGCGGCCACCGCCGACACGCCGCGACCGGAGCACCGTTGACAGCGTGACGGGCCGGAGCGTCACCCCGGCCCGTCTGCAAACTCAGTCCAATCGTTGCTGGCAAGCGGTCGCATCAAGGGCGTAGATGTGACCGTCCGTGGAAGCGAAAACAATCGTTTGATCGGCCAGCACCACTCGCTCGGCGATTGATCCAAGCTGCAAGATCAGCCGTTCGCCATCCATCCCCCGCCCGGATGCAAAGAGCTCACGGAAGCTCTCTTGCCAACTTCCGTCATCTGCATACACCAGCTGATGATGCTCACGACTTCCCGCTGTGGCGAAAGACCAGCGCAAGGTGCCGTCAGCCGGATCGAGCGCGTGCAGGCGTCCATCGAATGCCCCGAACAGCAGCTCGTCGTCGTGCAGCCGCGGAGCAGCAAATACCCGGGCATTGACGCGCTGCTTCCACTCGACCTCCGCGCTGGCACGGTCAATGGCATAGACAGTCAGTGAATCAGAAGTACCGACGTAGACGCGCTCAGCGTCAATGGCAGGCGGCCCGATGATCCAACTCGGCTTGCGGACATTCCAGTGGCCGGTACCGGTTTCCGCATTCAGCGCATAGAGGTTGTAGTCGCGGCTGCCGAAATAGACCACGCCATCGGCGTAAGTGGCCGATCCCTGGATGGCGCCTTCGGGAAAATAGGTCGAACCGACCGTCTTGAATTGCCAGACCAGGTCACCGCTGGCGACATCCAGGGCGCGGAACCAGCCATCGAAGCTGCCAAAGTAAACCTGCTCGTCAACCACCAGCGGCGTGCCGCGGATGGCGCCACCTGTAGCGAAGAACCAGCGCAGTTCTCCGCTGACTGCATCGAGTGCATACAGCATCCCGGAGCCGCTGCCGAACAACACCCGGTCTCCGGCAAGCACGGCCCCCGACAGCGTGAAGTCCCAGAAATCAACCGGCCCCGGTTCCGCCGTTTCGAAACTCCAGAGCAACTCCCCGGTGCCGCGATCAAGTGCGCGAAACAACCCGTCACGTCCCTGTACGTAGACGGCATCATCGGTCACCAGCGGCGTGGCGTCGACCGCACCATCGGTCTGGTAACGCCAAATTACCCGGCCGTTTCTGGCGTTCAGTGCGTGGACTACGTCATCGCCGCCGCCGATATACACGGTTTCTCCCTGCACCGTCGGTGCGGCGAAGTTTGGCTGGCCGGTCTTGAAAACCCAGTTCGCTTCACAAGCCGCTTCGGCCGATCCAAGCGACGTCACAACAACAGCGAGCATGCCCAGGGTCGGCAAAGGAAATCCTTTAATGTTCATTAATGCGTCCTTCAATTCAGTGGGGAAGTTGCTGCAGCCAGTTGCGCATCGTGTCGAGCAATTCCGGCGACAGCAGCATCTCGCCGAAGCGATGTGCCCCGACCGACTCACCAGGCAAGCGCAGGAAGAAGTGATCCTGCTGGGGCAGGATGCGTAGCGTTACATCAGGATTGCCGGCCCGCACCAGCCCATCGAGCAGCACCGCAGCATTCTGTTGCGGCGAAGTAAAACGGTCGTGACTGCCGTAGATGGCGAGCACGGGCATCTTCACATCAGCCAGCACAGCACCCGGGTCCTCGGCCAGGAAATGCCGCACCCAGATGTCTTCAATCAGTTCGTCTGCACTCACCAACTGGCCGGCACGCTCAGCCAGACAGATCAGCACGGCCATGGTCTTGGGTTCGAGCGACACAATCTCCTCACCCCTGCACAGCCGGTTGAGTTCCGGCTCCACTTCCCAGCAGCCTGTCCTGAAACGCCCGTCGGGGCGATGGTCTCGTTCACTCATGATCTTCATTCACAGTTGAAGGACCACCAGGTCCTGATCGAACAACAAGCTCTCACATTCCATCGGGTGCAGGCATGTGCCATAAGTCCGAGGGGCGCGCCAACAGACCGGCTGAATCATCCTCGGTTCGCCTTGCGAAGCAATCTCCAGAACAACTCCAGAACTCTTCCAGAGCTTCTCCAGACAAGCGTCAGGCCAGTCGCGAACGGGCCGCCCAATGTCCCGGGGCGTCAGACGAATCCCGGCTGCACCGCCGGGCACAGACTGACGGTTGTGCTCCGCAAATTTCTGGAGCCGGACGGCGGGTTCACTCTCCACCCCGCCCCGGCTCCCCCTTTTTGCACACAACCCACCACAACCAGCTCCAGCCACCGCACCCGAATCATCGGGGAACCGGAGGTCACGGAGCACCCCGTTCACCCACTACAAGCAATGGGAGTTCATTCACCATGAAAAGAAAAACCCTCAATCATGCGATTCGCTCGGCTCTGTTCGCGGGCTGCGCCTCGACCCTGGTCATGGCCGCACCGGTCATGGCCGACGATGACGTAGGCCTCGCTGATCTCGATCGCATCCAGGTCACCGGCTCGCGCATCAAGCGCACAAATGTGGACGGCGCGTTGCCGGTCACCGTCATCGAACGAGAGCAGATCGACCAGTCCGGTGAAATATCAGTGGCAGAACTTCTCAACAGTTCGCCGTTCAATAGTTTCGGCTCAGTCCAGCCACGCTCTGGCACTGGCGCACAAGCCTTCGCCGGGCTGTCATTGCGCGGCCTGGGCATGCAGCGAACGATGGCATGCAGTTGCGCTACGGCATATCCCAACCGGAACGCGAAGGGGGCAAGACGAGTGAGGGTCACATGGTCTGGGGTACCACCGGCGACTGGGGCAGAGCGCTGGCCGGCGTATCACGCAGCAGCCGCGGCATGGTTTACGCACAAGACCGTCCCTGGTCGGCAGGCCCGATGTTTAGTGCCTATGCGAACAATTACGGCCGCGTGGGCTTCGATGCTGAAGGCAATCCAATCCCACTGTTCGCCTTGATCGGCAGCGCGAAGGATTTCCACCCCGAGGAAATCGGCTGCGGCGACATCGGCGGGGGATTCCTGGACGGCGACGACCTGTGCTTTTATGACTACACCCTGGTTTCGGCCGACGAGGCCGCGACGGCCAACGAATCGATTTTTGCCACGGGAGAGTTCGACATCAATCATGACTGGCGCATTTCCAGCAGGGCCAGCTATACGCGAGCCGACTCCTTCGGACGCTTCGCTCCGGCCCCCGAGACCATCCTCCTGGATGCGAACTCAGCATCAATCGCGCAGGCAACATCGGTCAGCTCGACCTCGATTCCGGCGTGCGGGCCAATCGCAATGATTACAACGAGGACGGTTACAACTTCCTGTCGATTCCGGTCGCGACAAAGTACATCTATTTCCGCTACACGCAGAACTTCTGATCTGCCCCTTCGTGGCGGCCCGTTCATCCGGGCTGCCACGCCTTTGGTCAAGGCGTGACCTCTGACACTGGTCCTTACAGACGTCACTGCCGCACAATTTCCTCACCATCTGGACCAAACAAGATTCTGATGACAATGAGATACCTGCTCGCAGCGCTGCTGCTGACCGCTTCAACCACTATTGCCGCTGCCCCAGGCAGCGATCCAATCGATGCCATCATGCAAGCAGCAAAGGAGACCCGCTCAAGCGGTCTGGTCATCCTCAGAAACGGCGAGGTGCTCGCCGAGTGGCTGGCTGAACCAGACGGCGAGCCGATCGAGACCATGTCGGTGACCAAGTCCATCGTTGCGCTGGGCGTGGCGCGCATGCTCACCACCGGCGAACTGCAGTCTCTCGATTTGCCGCTGGCCGAGATCTTTCCGGAGTGGCGTCAGGGCCGCAAGGCCGAGGTCACCGTTCGACACCTGCTCAACCATACCTCGGGGCTGCAGAATCACCCCAATGCCGGCGTGGAGATCTATCCCAGCCCGGATGTCGTGCAGCTGGCACTGGCCGCGGAACTCGACCATGCACCGGGCAAGCATTTCGCCTACAACAACAAGGCCACCAACCTGATCGCCGGATTGTTCAAGCCGCTGACCGGTCGCGACATGGCCGACTACATCGGCGAAGAACTCTTCGCGCCACTGGGCATCGATGACTGGCGCTGGATGCGTGACCAATCAGAAAACCCTTACGGCATGGCCGGGCTGCAACTGCACCCGCGCGACCTGGCCCGCATCGGCCAGCTCGTGCTCGAGCAGGGAAGCGTCGAAGACCGGCAAGTGATCGATGCCGAGGTCCTCGCCGATTTCGTGCGTCCGGGTTCGGAGTTCAGTGAAACCGCCGGTCTCTTGTGGTGGCTGCAACCGGCGTGGGAGCGCTTCATTGTTGACGAGCAGTCGCTCGATGAACTCCAGTCCGCCGGCGTCGAATCCGGGTTCCTGGAACGGCTGGCTGCCGCACGCGGCAGCTACCCGTCCCGAGACGAGCTGCATGCGGCATTGGCCAGCGCGCTGGGTGAGAACTGGCACGCGGAAGCGCGCGAACAGCTCAGCAGCCACGGTCTTGCCGTATCGCGCCGCGAGACCAGCGATGAAATCGTCGGCTACTACGGTGACGGCTACCTGGGCCAGCACCTGGTGGTGATCCCGAGCACCGGCACCGTGGGCGTGCGCATGATCCGGCACTTCGACGGCGTCGGTCCCGAACACTCTTTCGCCGACTTCCGGCACAGGCTCGCCGAACTGGAATGATCCACCGGCCCGGCGACGGGCTTTTCAGTTCTTGACACTGCCAGGCTGATCCAATCGCTCATCAGGGGGTATGCTCAGGTCAGAATCTGACCATTTGAGCCTCGTTCCGTGAGCAATCAGCCACGCATACTTGTCATAGACGACGACCGCGAACTCGGCCGGATGCTGGTCGAGTTTCTCGCCGCCGAGGGCCTGGACACCGAAACCGCTGCCGACGGCGAGACCGGGCTGGCGGCAGTGCTCGGCGGCGATTTCGACGCGGTGGTGCTCGACGTCATGCTGCCGGGCAAGAACGGGTTCGATGTACTGCGCGGCATCCGTGCCAGAAGCCAGGTGCCGGTGATCATGCTTACCGCGCGCGGCGAGGAAACCGATCGCATCGTCGGCCTGGAACTGGGGGCCGATGATTACCTGCCCAAGCCGTTCAATCCGCGTGAACTGGCCGCACGCCTGCGGGCGGTGCTGCGACGCATGCACGCTGGTGGCGGCGAGCCGGTCGAACACCTCGGCATCCGGCTCGACCCACAGGCCCGACGGGTCAGCCTGGACGGTGAAACCGTGCAGCTGACCGGGGCCGAGTTTGCCGTACTCGAAAAACTGCTCGAGCAGCGCGGAGAGGTCGTGGCCAAGGACGACCTGGCCGAGCACGCGCTGGGCCGCAAGCTCGCCCCCTTCGATCGCAGCATCGACACGCACATTAGCCGGCTCAGGAGCAAGCTCGGCCCACTGCCCGATGGTCAGCCGCGCATCCAGTCGGTGCGGGGTCGGGGTTACCTGCTGGTGGGTCCGTCGTCATGACGCGCCTTTATCTGCGAATTTTCTTCTCGTTCTGGCTGGTCATCGTGCTGACCATCGCCGTGGTATTGACGCTCAATCACCAGCTCGAACGGGCCTGGCTCGATGATGCCGAGATCAGCCAGCGCGCCGTGCGCATGACCGCCAACCTGGGCGACCAGGCCCGCCGGGCGCTGGAACAAGACGGTGAAGCCGGTCTGCGCCGCTTCGTCGAGCGCGGTGACCACCGGCGTTCCCGCATGCAATTGTTACTGTTCGACGGTGACGGCAACGAGCTGACAGAGCGATCACCATCGCGTGCCGTCACTCAGGTCGTCAGGCAATGGCAAAACGACGGCGAAATCCCCGGCCCACGCAGTCGCGGGCAATTCCTGGTAGAGATCTCCAGCGCGCAACACGGGGACTTCCTGCTCGTGCTCTCACCCCCGCAGCGCCCCCTGGCCCTGCGCCTGCTCGGCCCGATGGGGCCGTGGGGATTGCTGGCGCTGGCCATCATCTTCAGCGGCCTGATCTGCCTGTGGCTGGCACGAACCATTACCCGTCCGGTACGCGAGATGCGTACCGCCGGGGAGCAGCTTGGACAGGGCCGTCTCGACGCACGCGTGCCGGAGCGAGCTGCCCGCCGTCGCGACGAACTCGGCGACCTGGCCCGCGACTTCAATCGCATGGCGGCCCGACTGCAGAAACTGGTCGGTGCCCAGCAGCAACTGCTGCGCGATGTCTCGCATGAACTGCGCTCACCGCTGGCACGACTGCAGGTGTTGCTGGCACTGGCCGACGGAGCGAGTGATGCCGACAGCCGCCGAATACACCATCAAAGCATCGAGCGTGAGGCCGAAACCCTCGACCGGCTGATCGGCGAGATCCTTGGTTATGCCCGCCTCAGCGAAGGCATTGAGCCGGATTTCGAGGCCATCGATCTGGTCGATCTGATCGACGACATCGCAGCATCGGCGCGGCTGGAAGGTCAGCCGAAGGAGATAGCGGTCGACGTCACGGCACCGGATGCCCTGGGTCTGATTGCCGACGCCGAACTACTGCATCGTGCCATCGAGAACATCGTGCGCAATGCACTCAGACACTCGCCAATACAGGGCACCATCCGGCTCGAAGTTGCCCGATCAGGCCCGGATGCAGTATCGATCGTGATTACCGACGAAGGTCCCGGTGTGCCCGACGAGCGACTCACCGACATCTTTCAACCCTTCGTCAGGCTCAGCCGCGAACGCAGTGAAGCGGGCATCGGCGGTGGCGTCGGGCTGGCCATCGCGCGCGCTGCCGTCGAACGCCATGGCGGGCGGGTCAGTGCCGGCAACCGCGCCGAGGGTGGCCTCGAAATCCGTATCGAACTGCCCCTGCGCAACACTTCTCAACAAAACGCATCGACCCGACACCCAACATCACGTTGAGCGGGCGCATCATGGTACTCACGATTGAATTCCACCCCATCCCTGCTAAGGAGGATGACATGAAGAAGCGATTCAACCAACCGATGCGCAACCTGTTTATGGGCCTGATCACTGCCGGCACCATCGGCCTGGCCGCCCCGGCCCTGGCTGATCACCACGGGCGCATGCTCGACCGGCTCGATGACAAGCTGGAACTGAACCAGCAACAGCGCGAGCAGATCGGCAACCTGATAGAAGTGCACCGTGACCAGATGCGCGATCAGCGCAAGGCAAAGCGCGACGGAGATGGTCAGCACGGCGAGGGCCGCGGCCAGTGGCGCGAAGACCGCATGGCCCTGCACGAGGAAATCCGCGAGATACTCGATGCCGGGCAGGCTGAAAAGTTCGACGCCATGCATGAACGCAAGGGTCGCAAGCACCGCCGCGGCCACGGTCAGCACGGTTACGGCATGCAGGCTCTCGATCTGGACGACGAGCAACGCGAGGCCATGCGCGAACTGATGCGCGAGCATCGTGGTGATCGTGAGGCCGTGCGTGCCGGCATGGAAGAGATCCTTGACGATGAGCAGATCTCACGGCTAGAGGAAATGCGAAGCCAGCGCGGCGACAAGGAGCGCAGACACCACCGCCGGGGCAACAACGGTTAATTACCGAACCATCATTAACCAAACTGCAAACGCACAGCGGCGGCCCATTGGCCGCCGCTGTTTTTGTTCACGAGATGCCCGCCTGGATGCGATCCTTTCAGTCACGGGACCGCCATCCGGGGCCGGCGACAGCCAACCGCTTAATCCCCCTCGGCTTCGGACACCAGCTCCAGCAGCGTGTCGAGGATTTCCTGTCCGCGCTCTCCGGCCTGATCGACATAGATGTCGCGCACACCTACGCTGAGCTCGCGAAACACCTCGCGCTCCTCGTCGGTCAGCTCGACGAACTCGGTGCCGCCGGCATCAATGATCGCCTGCAGGCGCTCCTCGTTGTAGCGGATCTGCTCGCGATCGATCCAGTCGACCATTTCATCGCGGGTCTGTTCAACCATCTCGCGCTGGTCTTCGGGCAGGTTGTCCCACCACTGGCGGCTGGCCGCCACGGTGGCCACGAACTGGGCATGGCGACCTGAGGTCAGGTAATCCTGCTCCTCGTAGAAACTCATTTCCTCGATGGCGAAGATCGGGTTGACCTGGCCATCGATCTGACCGAGCTGCAGCCCGCTGTACACTTCAGCATATGGCATGGGTGTCGGATTGGCGCCATAGGCCCGGTAGGACTCGACCAGGATCGGCGAAGTCATGGTCCGGATCCGGAAATCCTCGAAGTCCTCCGGTGTGCGCAGCGGCTTGTCGCCGCTCCATACCATCCAGCCTTCCTGCACGATGGCGAGCAACTGGAGATCCTCGTCGCGGTAGGGCTCATGGAACAGTTCGTGCAGCCGCGGATCCGACAGTACCTGGCGATTGACCTCACTGTCATCGGACAGCACGAAGTGCAGTGTGAAAACGCCAACTTCGGGAATGGCATCGGCCAGGTGACCGGGGGATGCGAAGGCCAGTTCGAGCGCACCGGACTGCATCATTTCAGTGATCTGCGACGAGGTACCAATCGAGCCGTAGGGGTAGATCTCGATCTCGATCATGCCGTCGGAACGCTCGGCCAGACGGCGGGCGAATTCCTGCGCGTAGGCATCCTGCACGCTGCCCTCGATTTCCTCGAGGGCGAACCGCCAGGTCACCGGCTCGGGCTCGGGTGGCGGTGCGGGTTCGTCCACCGCCGTAGTTTCTTCATCCGGGTCGGCACAACCGACCAGGGCCAGCATCAGAACCAGAAGAAATCCGGTCGACAAGCGCATGATGTACTTCATCGCACTTTCTCCGCAAACATTTGGGCTTGAATCCACTCTCGACCTTAACACAAGCTTCAAAATCCGGCGCCCGGCATGGGCTGGATTGCAGCCGATGCGTCAACGCTTGTCGCGCTGCCGCCTGCCCGCTATGGTGAGGGATCATTTTCCGGCACTCACACGATGAGCAATGATCAGCCAACGGGCCAGAGACGCTGGCGTAGCGGCTTGAAGCACGGATTCGCCTGGCTCGACGACGGCCTGTCCTGGTTCGAACGCAGCGCACTGGTCACCTGCATCCTGGCCATGGCGGCCATTTCGGTGGCCAACGTGATTTCACGCAACACGCTGGGCTCGAGCATCCAGTTCGCCCATGACGTGACCCAGATCCTGCTGGTCATCGTCACTTTCATGGGCATCGGCATCGGGGCGCGCGAGGCGCGCCACATCCGCGTCTCCGCCATACACGATCTGCTGCCGAAGTCGGCGCGCAAGGTACTGCTGATCGTCGTGAGCCTTACGACCAGTCTGCTGCTGTTCGCGCTGGCCGGATACGGCTGGGACTACGCGAAGTCAACCCAGCGCAGTTGCCGGGTACTGCCCGATCAGGTTGAACTCCTTGGGCTGACGATTCCGGTCGGCTCCATGCCGATGTCGGTCGCGGTGGTGATCGTGCTGGCCGCCCTGATTCTCGCCGGCCATGGCGTGCGAATGATTCATCACCATGGCGGCCGGCTTCTGTATCGGCTCGGGCCGATCATGCGGCCACTGGCGCTGGGAGCGGGGCTGATCGCCGGATTCCTGGTCGCCGCCTGGCTGTTCGGAGCCTTTCTGGAACTGGTCGGCAACCGCGAAGGTCGCTGCCGAATCACTTCATCGACCGGCTTTCCGGTCTACCTGGTTCACATGCTGGTCCCCCTGGGCTTCATGCTCGGCGCCATCCAGTTCGCCCTGGCCGCCATCCGCAACATGATCAGTCCGGACAATTACCTGTCCTGGTACCGGCGTGACGAGTATCTGGCCGCCGAACAAGCCGGCATGAGTGAGACCCAGGCGAGCCGGGTCGAGGCCACGGAGGAACGCGATCATGGTTGAGTTCTTCGAATGGATCGGCCTGTCGGCCATGAGCACCACCGACGTGGCGCTGATTGCCGGCGCCATCATGATCGTGCTGCTGTTGATGGGCTACCCGATGATGGTGCCGCTCATCGTCGGCGCACTGGTGCTGATGTTTGCGAGTTTCTCCACCGTCAATCCGGCCACGCTCGTACAGCAGATGATCGGCGGAGTGGAACAGACCGTGCTGGTCGCCGTGCCGATGTTCATCCTCGCTGCCGATATCATGATCAAGGGACACACCGCCAATCGCCTGCTGGACCTGGTCAGCAAGTTCTTCGGCCATATCCGCGGTGGCCTGCCGGTGACCACGGCAGTGTCGTGCACCCTGTTCGGCGCGGTGTCGGGTTCAACCCAGGCCACGGTGGTGGCGATGGGCAAGCCGCTGAGGCCAAAGCTGCTCGAGGCCGGGTATTCCGACCGCTTCTCCATGGCCCTGATCATCAATGCCAGCGACATCGCGCTGCTGATCCCGCCGTCGATCGGCATGATCATCTATGGCGTGGTCTCGGGAACTTCGGTGGGTGATCTGTTCATCGCCGGCATCGGACCGGGACTGATGATCCTGGTTCTGTTCGCGCTGTACTGTTACTTCATCTCGGTGTGGAAGGGCATACCTGTGCTGCCAAAGGCCGACTGGAAGGCCCGGTTGAAAGCGGTGCGCAAGGCGCTGCTGGCCTTCGGCTTTCCGGTCATCATCATCGGCGGCATCTACACCGGCACCTTCAGCCCGACCGAGGCGGCCTCCATGTCCGTCGCCTATGCGCTGCTGCTGGAGATGGTCATCTATCGACAGGTCAAGCTGGCCGATCTGCCCAAAGTGGCGCTGTCAACCGGCATGATCACCGCGGTGGTGTTCATCCTGGTCGCCGCCGGCATGGCTTTTTCATGGATCATCTCGTTTGCCCAGATTCCGAACCTGCTGCTCGGCGACATCCTGGCTACGGCGGCAGAGAATCCCTACCAGGTGCTGGTGCTGATCGCGGTGGCCTACTTCATCGGCTGCATGTTCGTCGATCCCATCGTCGTCATCCTGGTGCTGACTCCGATCTTCGCTCCAGCCATCGCCGCGGCCGGGCTTGATCCGGTGCACGTGGGCACCATCATCGTGCTGCAAGCCGCCATCGGCTCGGCCACGCCACCGTTCGGCTGCGACATCTTTACCGCCGTGGCCATCTTCCGACGACCCTACATGGAGATCATCCGCGGCACACCGCCGTTCATTATCATCCTGCTGGCTTCGACCGGGCTGCTGATCCTGTTTCCACAAATCGCGCTGTTTTTGCCCGAGCTGATGCGCTAGTGTGCCCCGTCGTTAATCCTGAAACATTCAGAGTGTGACTGAGTCGACAAATCAAGGCGCGAACCGCAGTGAATGGCCAGCCCTTGACCGCCGGCTAAAGCCGGTGGCTCGCGATGCAGCGGGCGGCCTCAGGCGCATCAAGCCCTCCACTCCCGTTTCGGACATTGATATTCCTGATTACCCATGAAGTTCAGCCATGAGCTGACTCGGTTTTCTGAAACCGCAGATTTCGCAGATTTGCGCAGATTCAATGGATTACGGACGTGGTTGGGTAATGTCCAGCAGTTCCGGGGCGGGCCGGTTCTGTCATTCAGACCGTGGAATCTGGTCTCGTACATGGCCGGGCAACTGGATTCAGGCAACTGGATGATAAAAATCCTAGCAACATCAGTAATCTGCGTTAATCTGAGAAATCTGCGGTTCCAGGAACTCAAGGCGTAAACGGTGCTCAAACAAGTAGATAATCAGGTTGATATTTCGGTCATTAGAATCTGTTTCGGATTTGGTGCTTCGGATTTAAGCTTTCAGCGCGCAATTCACCCCCTGAAAGCGAGGAGTTTACGAAT
>SKXY01000165.1 GCA_007128175.1 Wenzhouxiangella sp.
CCTTCGATCCAAGCGGAGCGAACCAGACATGAGTGACCAGGCAACTCTCCGAAGGCTGCAAGACGAACTCCAACAAATCAAGGCTGACGGGCTGTACAAGCGCGAGCGGTCGATCACCACGCCGCAGCGCGTGGAGATCGATACTATCGAGGGCGGCAAGGTGCTGAATTTCTGCGCCAATAACTACCTCGGCCTGGCCGACAATCCGGATATCATCGCCGCGGCCAAACAGGCGCTGGACGATTACGGCTTCGGCCTGGCCTCGGTGCGCTTCATCTGCGGCACACAGGACCTGCACAAGAAGCTGGAAGCGACCATAGCCGACTTTTTCGGCAAGGATGATGCCATCCTGTATGCCGCCTGCTTCGATGCCAACGGCGGACTGTTCGAGCCGCTTTTGGGCCCCGAAGACGCCATCATCTCCGATCAGCTCAACCATGCCTCGATCATCGACGGCGTGCGCCTGTGCAAGGCCGAGCGTCACCGGTATCCGAACTCGGACATGGATGCACTGGAAGATGCCCTGAAGAAGGCGCAGGACAAACGCACCCGACTGATCGCGACCGACGGCGTCTTCTCCATGGACGGCTTTGTGGCCAAGCTCGACGAAATCACCACCCTGGCCGAAAAGTACAACGCGCTGGTCATGGTCGACGACTGCCATGCCACCGGCTTCTTCGGCCCCACCGGGCGCGGCTCGGCCGAGTACCACGGCGTGCTGGACAAGGTCGACATCTTCACTTCCACCCTCGGAAAGGCACTGGGTGGTGGCATGGGCGGATTCACGGTAGCCAGTCAGCCGGTCATCGACATGCTCCGGCAGCGATCGCGTCCCTACCTGTTCTCCAACTCGCTCGCACCTCACCTGGTGGCGGCCAGTCTGCGGGTATTCGAAATGCTCGAAGAATCCACCGAGCTGCGCGACCGCGTAGAACAGAACACGGCATTCTTCCGTCAGGCCATGACCGAGGCTGGTTTCGAACTACTGCCCGGCGAGCACCCCATCGTGCCGGTCATGCTGCACGACGCGCCACTCGCTCAGAAGATGGCCGACGAACTGCTAGCCGAGGGCATTTACGTGATCGGCTTCTTCTATCCCGTGGTGCCGAAGGGGCAGGCCCGCATTCGCACCCAGATTTCCGCCGCCCACACCCGCGAGCACCTCGAACGCGCCGTCGACGCGTTCACCCGTGTCGGAAAAAAGCTCGGGGTGATCGACTGATCACGGGTCCAAACCTTAAAAAGGCCGGCACCTCTCAAGGAAGTGCCGGCCTCTGTCCCCTTCCCAACCATGGAGAGTCGCGGTTTGATCCAGCGTCCGCTCGTCACCACCCTGGGCACTGCCAGGTGATACGCAAACATTCAGAACAGGAGTGTCTGACTGAACAGGCATAAATCATTCCCGACGGCTGAAATAGTAGGGGAAACCACGACCTGGAACTTTCACTCAGGCGACAAAGAGTTGCACTCAGGCGACAGATTCGCCCTGAAAGCTCAGCTCGGTACCGTCCAATTTCAGGACATAATCCGCGCCGAGATACAGTGAGGGCGTGAAGTAGCCTGTTTTCGCCTCATCGGAATCCAGCACGCGGGCGGAAATGCTGACCGCCGCATCGACGGTCAGATCGTAGCCGTTGGGGGTATGCAATTCACCGCTGGCTGTTTGTCCGGCGGCATTCGTCACTTCGCCCCAGATCCTTGAACGCGTGCCCGCGCGCCGGCCCTCGTCCGGCCCAGGGGTCTGTCGCTCGATCCTGCGCATGATCAGGCGCTTGATCGGGCCGACTCCCAGCAACCAGCGCCAGCGATTCATTCGCCGGACCCTGGCCGATACCTTGGGTGGTACGGCGAGGAAGACTTCAATGTCGGGAATACCGGTGCTCACGTATGCGGTGTAGACATCGCCCCAGGGAATGGTCATGCCGTGGCGTGACCCTTCAGCGAATGGAATGTCGCGAGTTCTCCATGCCAACGGCACCTCCTTCAGCTTGCCATCCCGACGTACGCACCCACCCTGCGTCAGCCCCTCAAAGGACGTCTTGGCCGTTCCGGGACTGGGGCCACCGCCGGCCTCGAATGCCAGAGTCAACGCCGTGGCATCGGGCAGTTTTTCCTTTAGCATGGCGGACAGGCAGTCGGTCGGCACGATGTCGAAACCGACGCCGGGCATCAGGATAACTCCGGCCTTGCGGGCTTCCTCGTCCCTTTCGTGGCAGGCCTGATAGACGCTGATCTCGCCAGTGATGTCCAGGTAATGGGTACCAGTGGCAAGGCAACCATCGACCATCGGCTTCGACGTCGCGGAGAACGGGCCGGCGCAGTGCAGTACCAGGACGATGCCGTCCAGCCCGTTGCGCACGGCATCGGCCTCGTCGAGCGAGAAGACGCGGTAGTCCAGCCCCAGCTCCGAGGCCAGCTCGGCTACCGCCTGCTCCCGCCGCCCGGCCAGCACCGGTTTCAGCCCACGCGACACGGCCTCACGAGCGCACAGCTCGCCGGTGTAACCGTTGGCCCCATAAATCATCCACTCACTCATCGAAATCTCCAGATCCACTCAAAAAACGGCACCCTTTCACCCGTCACCCTTCACCTTCTTCCGCATCATCCCCCTCACCTGCCGCATCACGCTCCGAAAATACAACTCCGGCGCCCAGCGCTTGAAGCGCCACAACCAGCGCGTGTCGTTATGCGTCAAGAGGAGGAAACGCGGCTTGTCGACCGCCTTGCGCACCACTTCGGCTACATCCTCGGCACTGACGCCGGACTTCTCCATCCAGCGGGAGACGCGCTTGTGATAACTCTCATCCGGCGCCCGCATGGTTTCGGTCAGGCGGGTGGTGACGAAAGCCGGGCACAGCGCCGATACCCTGACACCGGCCTCGTGCAACTCGGCACGCAGCATTTCCGAAAGGGCAATGACGCCAGCCTTGGCCGTGCCGTAGGCATTGATACCGGGCGCGGCGGCAAAACCGGCATAGGAGGCCACGTTGATGATGTGGCCCTGCCCTCTCTCTCGCATCAGCGGTGCGAAGGTCTTGCAGCCGATCACCACACCCATCAGGTCGATATCCAGCACCCAGCGCCAGTCCTCGACCGAGGTCTCCTCAAGCGTTCCGCCCACGGCGACACCGGCATTGTTGACCAGCACGTCCAGGTGGCCGAAACGCTCGAACACGGCTTCACGAACCCGCTGCCAGTCTTCTTCGCGGGTGACGTCCATGGTCAGCGCCATCGCCTCCGCTCCGAGTTCGGCGACGACGGCCTCGGTGCGTGCCGGGTCGATGTCGGCGACGATGACCGCCCAGCCGTCACGGGCGAAACGTCGCGCCATTGCTGCGCCCAGCCCGGACGCGCCGCCGGTGATCAGAATCGTTCGATCCCGCCGGTTGTCGCTCGTTGGCGTCACGGGGCTCACGAGAACCCCAACCAGACCATGGCCATGAGCGTGATGGCGCCAGCGGCGTAGAGTTTGAGGATCAACGGCAGGCAGAAGCGGAACCACTTCGCATACGAAATCCCGGCCATGCCCAGAATGCCCATGAGGATGGCATTGGTCGGGATGATCATGTTGGTGAAGCCGTCACCCATCTGGTAGGCCATCACCGCGACCTGGCGCGATACACCGACCAGATCACCCAGCGGCGCCATCAGCGGCATGGTCACGAAGGCCTGGCCGGAACCGGAGGGGATGAACAGGTTGAGGACGGCCTGGATGATCATCATTCCGACCGCGGAAAACTCCGCCCCGACCAGCGACAGTGGCAGCGAAAGGTAGTGCACGATGGTGTGCAGGATCTGACCATCTTCCATGATCAGCGCAATACCGCGGGCAATCCCGACCAGAATGGCGGTTTCGGTCAACTGGCGCGCACCTTCGATGAACTTCTCCGAGGCCATGCTCGGCCCCAGCTTGCCGATGGCGGCGGCGAACAGGCCGAGAATGAAGAAGGCGGCCCCCAGTTCATTGAGATACCAGCCGCGCGTGGCGATGCCCCAGACGGCGATACCGAGGGCGGCGAAGAAGCCCAGCACCACGGCCACGTGACCGAGATTCATGGCCGGATACTCGCTGGGGGGTTCGCCGCCTTCAGGCGGCTCCTCACCGGAAACCAGGCTGGCCTCCGGATTCTCTCGCACGCGGCTGGCGTAAGACCAGACGTGGTGCACGGCGATCAAGACGAATGGCACCAGCAAGGCCAGGCGCACCGGCCAGCCCGAGTAGGTCGGCAGCTCGGCAATGCCCTGGGCCACCACCACGGTATAGGGGTTGAAGGCGGACAATCCGTAGCCTACCCCATAGCCGGCCACGACCATGCCGACGGCGGTCATCGGGTCCATGCGCATGGCCTTGCACAAGGCCACGAGAATCAGCACGAAGGGAATGTACTCACCCGAAGACCCCACCGCACTGGACGCCAGGGCGAACGTGAAAATGACGGCGAAGATCAGCATCGAAGGCTTGTCGCCGAAACGTTCCAGCAACCGACCGAGCAAGGCGTCGATTGTGCCCGTGGCCCGGATGATGGCCAGCACGCCGCCAATGATGAACAGGAAGAAAATGATGTCGGAGGCGGCTGCAAACGCCCTGGGAATGGCGGTGAACAGCTCCAGCGGCGTCATCAGGTGGCGGTCTTCGACCACTTCGTAGGAACCCGGAATGACCCGGTTGGCCTCGTCGGTCTGGAAATGCCCCTGCGGCACAAGCCAGGTCGCGACCAGCGCGGCGATCATCAGGAAAAACAGCAGTGCGAGGGTATGGGGGACGCGGAAGTTCATTGATTCGTTTATTCGTTGGTTGGTTTGTTCGTTTTTTCGTTGGCCGGATCAAGCCGCCACCGGCATTCTAACCGCGAAACCGCACTCAACGAGCCAACCGGTCAACGAGTCGCCGATTCGCGTTCGCTGGCGCAATCCAGGCACAGGGTGGTGGCCGGATCGGCTTCAAGACGAGCTTCGGCAATGGGCTCGCCACATTCCAGGCATTCGCCGAATTCACCTCGCTCCAGCCGCGTCAGCGCCCCTTTCAGGCGCCGGATCTGCTGGGCACGGCGCTGCTCGGCCGCCTTCGCCATGGCCTGGCCCTGCAAGGCGTCCATGCGGCTCAACCGCCCCTGCCGGGTCTGATCGAGCTCCACCGTGGCGCTGGATTCACGACTGAACTCGGCAATGTCTTCCAGCTCAGCGATGCGCTTGCGAATGAAGGCTTCGAAGTCTTTCATCGTTGTCATCGTAAACGAAATCCCACCACCAAGAGCGTATGTGGGGGCGAGGCGGGTGGTGGAGTAGATTTCAAGATGAAGCGTGCAGCCTCCTCCAACCTATCAGGTGACGAGGGGTGTGGTTGTGCGCCGGTTGCAGGGTGCGGACGCACCACCATTCCGAGCCGAACT
The DNA here is from genome assembly GCA_007128175.1 of Wenzhouxiangella sp. Lineage (GTDB taxonomy): Bacteria > Pseudomonadota > Gammaproteobacteria > Xanthomonadales > Wenzhouxiangellaceae > Wenzhouxiangella. Next base: position 5,391 of record SKXY01000165.1, read on the forward strand.
CCAGGCCGACACCGCCCCCGGATACCAGCATGAGCCATGAGTGCCTCAGGCGCGATCTCGAAGGCACCAGAGAGCCCCCAAAGACCAGCGCGCCGTAGTCGGCGTACAGCCGGAAACCGGCGCACAACCA
>SKXY01000112.1 GCA_007128175.1 Wenzhouxiangella sp.
ATTTCAACCGTCGCGCCCTTTTCGGCGTCGAGCTTCTCGACCCGCAGGACGTCGCCTTCGGATGCCTTGTATTGCTTGCCGCCGGTGGTAAATACCGCGTACATGAATCTGCTCCGGAAAACTAGCCAGTAAAGAGCGGGAATTCTACCGGAGCTAAGCGGGACAGTCAATCCATACCGTGATCAAAACTGCGGCGGGTCTTCGGCCAGCAATTCCTCCAGCCAGTGCCGCCAGGCTGTTACCCAGATTGACGGCAAACAGCGCCAGGATCCAGTGATCCGGAGGAAAAGCCTGGCCACCGAGTTCGAGCGCCTCGCGATATAGCGCCACGGCCTGAGATCCGCTCAACGATGCTCACTCCGGGCGGTGAAATCGCCGACCATACTGGATGCCACGCATCAACGATGTGCGATGCACGTCGTTGGATGAGGACATCACCCCGGGACAGACCCAGGTGACTGCCCATCCGCGAACAGCTATTGAAACTACCGATCCGGACCGACCCACTCCAAACTCAGTTCCCTGAGTTTGCGGCGCGCCTCGGGGTCGTAGGCCTGATCATGGGCGCGTGTCTGCTCCATATCGCGGAAATAATGGCCGCTACCCACCTCGTCGGTGACCAGTTGCATGACTGCATCGGCGCCCTCGCCCACGGTCGCCTGAGGCTCGATACCGGCCCGCCTGACCATGTATGTGTCCATGAAGGTAGCCGGATGCAGGGCATTGATGGTCACACCGCTGCCCTCCAGCCGCTCGGCCAGGTCGAAGGCATGGAGAATCTGGGCCAGCTTGCTCTGCGCGTAGGGACGACCGATCTCTCCTTCCGTCGGCTCCCAGTGCTCTAGCATCACGTCATCGAAGTCGATCGGCGCCTGGGCCGCCGAAGACACGTTGATAATGCGCGACGGAGTTGCGGCTTTCAGCAAGGGCAGGAGTTTTTCAGTCAGCAGGAAATGGGCCAGGTAATTGACCTGCAGGACCGGCTCGATCCCGTCAACCGTCCGTTCCATATCCCCGTCGGCCGACCCGATGCCGGCGTTGTTGATCAGCAGATCAAGCCGGTCGAAGTCGTTGAGGATGCCATCGGCGAGCGAGTGCACCTGGTCGAGTTCCAGGAAATCGGCAGGTCGGAACTCGGCATTGCCGCCTTCGGCCTCAATGGCCGCCACCACCGCCTCGCCGCGCTCCGCATTGCGGCCATGGACAATGACGTGATAGCCCATTGCACCAAGCCGGACGGCCACCTCCTCGCCCAGACCCTGGGTCGAACCGGTAACCATCGCCACAGGCGCCGGATGCTCGTTCGGCGATGGGGAAGCCGGCCCGCTCTCGGCGGTCGGCGCATCCCCGCCATTTCCGCACGCCGCAAGCAGCAATGTCGCGCTGCTGAACAGCAACATTTGCAAAAAAGTCGGGTAAATCGGCTTGTCTCGATCGGACATGGACAGAGCTCCTGTTGAATGGATGGGTGGCGAAGCGCCGGGCACTTTTGCCACTTCGTGATGAACATCGACCACAGATTACACGGCCTGCTGCCAGCAGCGCCATTCACACAATGCCGCACGAAGAATCCCTTTTTGCGCCGCTGACTCGCAGCGCGTTATATTAGTTGGCTTGACCCGGGATTCCATCAGCAGCATGAAATCGATCTCCGTTCGCGGTGCACGCACCCATAATCTGGCCAATATCGATCTGGAATTACCCCGGGATCAGTTGATCGTGTTCACCGGGCTGTCGGGCTCGGGCAAGTCCTCGCTGGCCTTCGATACCATTTATGCCGAGGGGCAGCGCCGCTACGTCGAGTCGCTGTCGTCCTACGCGCGCCAGTTCCTGTCGATGATGCAAAAGCCCGATGTCGACCACATCGAAGGCCTGTCGCCGGCCATCTCCATCGAGCAGAAGGCGGCCAGTCACAATCCGCGCTCAACCGTGGGCACGGTCACCGAGATCCACGACTACCTGCGCCTGATGTACTCTCGCGTCGGCACGCCGCGCTGTCCCGAGCACGACGAGGTGCTCGACGCCCAGACCGTCTCGCAGATGGTCGATACCGTGCTCAACCAGCCCGAAGGCACCAAGCTGATGCTGCTCGCACCCGTGGTACGCGGGCGCAAGGGCGAGCATGTGCAGGTACTCCAGGAACTGCGTGCTCAGGGTTTCGTGCGCGCCCGGGTCAACGGCCGGGTCATCGACCTGGATGACGAGCTGCCGAAACTGGAACTGCGCAGGAAACACGACATCGATGCGGTGGTTGACCGGTTCCGGGTCCGTCCGGACTCCGGATCGGGCTCCGGCACAGGCCTGGCACAGCGACTGGCCGAAAGTTTCGAAACTGCACTCGCCCTGGCCGAAGGACTGGCCGTGGTTGCCCCGATGCCTGCCCCGGGCGCCGATCCGGGAGATGCGGGCTCCGAAATGCTGTTCTCGGCTCGCTACGCCTGCCCGGTCTGCGACTACAGCCTGCCCGAGCTCGAACCACGCATGTTCTCGTTCAACAACCCCAACGGGGCCTGCGAGGTATGCGATGGGCTGGGAATCAAGCAATATTTCGATCCCGAGCGGGTGGTTGCCAACCGGGAACTCTCGCTGGCCGGTGGCGCCATTCGCGGCTGGGACCGACGCAATGCCTATTACTTCCAGCTCATCCAGTCCCTGTCGAAACATTACGGCTTTGATATCGAGACCCCGTTTGGTGAGCTGCCGGAGAAGCTGCAGGCGACCATCCTTTACGGCAGCGGCGACGAGAAGATTGCTTTTCGCTACCTCTCCGAGCGCGGCTCCCAGGTGCGCAAGCACCCGTTCGTCGGCATCATTCCCAACCTGGAGAAACGCTACCGGGAGACTGAATCGCGCATCGTCCGCGAGGAGCTGTCACGCTACATCTCCACCCGTTCGTGTCCCGAGTGCCACGGTCAGCGGCTGGGGCGCGCGGCAAGACACGTGTTCATCGCCAGCCATTCGCTGCCCGAAATCTCGAGCTGGTCGGTCGAGCGATGCCTGGAATTTTTTGAACGCGTCGAACTGGAAGGCTGGCGCGGGGAGATTGCCGGCCGCATCCTCAAGGAGGTTCGGGAACGACTGCACTTCCTGGTCAATGTCGGGCTGGACTACCTCACCCTGGACCGCCAGGCCGATACGCTTTCGGGTGGCGAGGCCCAGCGTATCCGTCTGGCCAGCCAGATCGGCGCCGGACTGGTCGGCGTGATGTATGTGCTCGATGAGCCTTCCATCGGCCTGCACCAGCGTGACAACGCCCGCCTGCTCGAAACACTCACTCGACTGCGTGACCTGGGCAACACGGTCATCGTCGTCGAACACGACGAAGACGCGATCCGCACGGCCGACCACGTGGTCGACATCGGGCCGGGCCCCGGAGTGCACGGCGGAAAAATCGTCTATAGCGGCAGCCCGGAGGGGCTGATCGATTGCACTGAGTCGATGACCGGCGACTACCTTTCGGGTCGTCGAGAGATCTCGATTCCGGACAAACGCCAAAAACCGGACAGGAAACGCCTGCTCCGGCTCGAGGGGGCAACCGGCAATAATCTCAAGTCGGTCAACCTGGAACTCCCCGCCGGGCTGTTCGTGTGTGTGACTGGAGTATCGGGTTCGGGCAAGTCGACGCTGATCAATGACACCCTCTACAAGCTGCTGGCCCGGGAGCTCAACAGCGCTTCGGAATCGCCCGCATCGCATGAGCGGTTTTCGGGCCTGGAGCTGTTCGACAAGGTAGTCGATATCGACCAGAGTCCGATTGGACGTACCCCGAGATCCAACCCGGCCACCTATACCGGCCTGTTTACCCCTATCCGCGAGCTGTTCGCCGGCACACAGGAAGCACGTGCGCGCGGCTACAAGCCGGGCCGCTTTTCTTTCAACGTCAAGGGCGGACGTTGCGAGGCCTGCCAGGGCGATGGCGTCATTCGCGTCGAAATGCACTTCCTCCCCGACATCTTCGTGCCCTGCGACGTCTGCCAGGGCAAGCGCTACAACCGCGAAACCCTGACCGTCACCTACAAGGGCAAGAGCATCCACGAAGTGCTGGACATGACGGTCGAGGACGCCCTGGAGTTCTTCCAGCCGGTACCGGCGGTTGCGCGCAAGCTGCAGACCCTGATGGATGTGGGGCTGAGCTACATCCAGCTCGGCCAGAGTGCGACGACTTTGTCGGGCGGCGAAGCCCAGCGCATCAAGCTGGCGCGGGAGTTGTCAAAGCGAGACACCGGCCAGACTCTTTACATCCTCGACGAACCCACAACCGGCCTGCACTTCCACGACATCAAGCACCTGCTCGAAGTCCTGCACCGCCTGCGCGATGAGGGTAATACGGTCGTGGTGATCGAGCACAACCTCGACGTCATCAAGACGGCCGACTGGCTCATCGATCTGGGGCCCGAGGGCGGCGAGCGGGGTGGCGAGATCATTGCCACGGGCACTCCCGAGCAGGTGGCGCGTGCGAAAGGATCGTGGACAGGCGAGTACCTGGCTGATGTTTTGGGGATCAAGAGGAAAAAAACAGCCTGATGAACACGAGCCCTTGAGCGGGCTCGAATGACCAAGGACCAAAACCTGTTCGGCCGAGTTTCTTACATTGAAAATTGATCATTGAACATTGGTTGAAAATTGGTGCTTGGTCATTGGAAATTCCGGCCAGGCCGGCCACCACAGCGCTACAATGACGCCGCATACACCTCCGAAAGCCACCTAATGTCAGAATTCATCACCAACTTAACAGTCCGCTGGGGCGACATGGACTCCTTCGGTCATGTCTCCAATGCGGTTTTCCTGCGCTACCTGGAGGAAAGCCGGGCGCAGTGGATGGAGTCGGTGCCGAGTCACTGGCAGGGCGAGGAAACGGGGCCGGTGGTGGCCAATATCAATATCAACTACCGTCAGCCGCTGCACTGGCCTGCTGAAATCGAGGTCACCCTCAAGCCGCTGTCACCCGGTCGGTCCTCCATCAAGCTGGAACACGAGGTTCGAAGCAAGCGCCGCGAAGGGGGACAGCAAAGCGTTTTTGCCGATGCCACCTGCACGCTGGTCTGGATCGACAAGAAAACCGGTGAACCAATCCCGCTGCCCGGCTGCATAAGGGATCTGGGAAAAGCCTGATCAGTCCTCCAGAAACTGAACGCCGAGTCGCACCACTTCGCTGTCATCAGTGTCGATCCAGCGCACCTCAGCCGGTTGGGGACCGAGGCTCGCCACCTTCACGGTACAACGTGCACCTTGCTCGACTCCGTCAACCGGCTTGCGATTGAGCAATACGAGCCGAAGGCCGCCACGCGACTCCTCGCTCGGCAGGGCCGCAATCTCAGGCGCAAACCGGCCATCCTCCCCGGAAAACTGAACCATCACGATCTCGGTCGGATCGGGTGGGTATCGCAGGTAGCGGCGCCGCTCGTCTTTTTTTCTGTCAGCCATCGATTTCCTCTCCCTGCAGGCTTGAGTGATTGGCGCGCCGGATTGATCCGGTGCTTTCCGTCAGCATAGGCATACACGACCACGACCGCAAGCTTGGCCAGCCCGCAATCACTTCTGCTTGAGGCGCTCGACCAGCATGTGCAAGGTTGCCTGGGTCGGCTCGGCGAACCAACCCTCCACGAAACTGCTGATGTCCATCGCGTCACCGTCGTCGAACAGACCGGCAAGGTCGGCGCGGCACAAGCGACGAGTGCCCTGCATGGCATGGCCAGGCAACTGCAACAGGTTGCGGCACCAGGCCACCGCACGATCAACCACCTGGTCTGGCGGGGCGAGTTCATCAATCAACCCGATTTCCAGTGCTTCTCCCGCCGGAATCATCTCGCCGGCTACTAGATGACGCTCGGCGGGATAAGGCCCGATCAGGCGCACCAGTGCTCGATGAATGACAGGCGGCACCACCAGCCCAACCTGAACCTCGTTGAGCCCGAGGCGGAAGTCACCCTCGGCCTGGACCCGGTAATCGGCAAAGAGCGCAATGACGGTCCCACCGGCCGGACTGTGCCCGGTCAATGCCGTAACCACTGGAATCTCGGACCTCGCGAGGCGCTCCAACAGCCCGAAAAAGGCCTGCCAGAACTCTGCCATACCTGCCTCGTCGAGAGTAAGCAGTTCCGGAACGTCCAGGCCAGCCGAAAAAAGCCCCGGCTTTCCCGACAGCACCAGTGCCCGCGCATCGTCGGCCTGAGCCTGGGCAATCGCGTCATCCAGATTCCTGACCAGCGCCGGGTTGAGCGCATTGACTGGTGGGCGCGCCAGTCGCAATTCCACGATATCGCCGGCGTGTTCGATTTTCTCGAGCATGTTGCTCCTGCAAGTTGATTGCCAAGGCCTTCATTATGCCTCAGCGTCACGGTGGCGACGGGTTCTGCACCCGATCGATATTCTCGGAATAGCGCCTTCAATCGCCGGCCCTGTCATTCGATAATCTGGGATAATGAAGCGGATATTTTCAATGAGTACCGGACATGATCCGAATCCAGTTCCTCGCCGCTGCCATGCTCCTGCTGGGGCTCAACCTCGCATTGGCCGACTCCCCCTTGAAGTTCGAAGATCCCTGGTCTCCGCTGGCACCTCCGGGACGGACCATGGCCGGCTTCGTGACCATTCACAACCAGGGTGATGCCGACATCACCCTGGTCGACGCGACCAGCCCGCAGTTCGGTCGGATCGAGCTTCATACCATGACCATGGACGAAGGCGTCATGCGCATGCGCCGTCTCGATGAACTGGTGGTGACCAGTGGACGAAAGGTGGTGCTGCAACCAGGCGGGCGCCACCTGATGCTGTTCGAACCGGAGGGCAGTTTCGAGGACGGCGATACCATCAACGTCGACTTGATCGACAGCGACGGAAATCAACACAGCGTCGGTCTGCGGGTCAGACCCAGAGACTGACCGTCGCCTCTTCAGGGAGCAACTGCCCGCTCCCCAGAAAGCCAATACCCGGATCGTTCGGTTATCAAACCGGCATGGCTGCATGACCGATTTGCATTTACCATTGATCCGGTCACCTTGACCGGATCGAATGCGTGTTCGAAACCGAACCGACCACCACCGCCCTGTTGCTCGCTGCATTCGGCTTCCTGCTGCTGCTCAGCGTGCTGTTCAGCCGGGCATCGGAACGCATCGGCATCCCCGTCGTCCTGGTCTTTCTGCTGATCGGGCTGCTGGTCGGGTCACGGCTGCCCGAACACTTTATAAATTTCGAGATCGCATTTCGCATCGGCACGATGGGCCTGGTGCTGATCCTTTTCGATGGCGGACTCAACACGCCCTTCCGGCAGGTACGACAGCACCTGGCGCCGGCTTCGCTACTGGCAACGGTGGGTGTTGCCGGAACGGCCGCACTGGTGGCCACCGTCGCCTGGCTGCTGGGCCTGGGCTGGATGGAAGCCTTGTTGCTGGGAGCAATCGTCTCCTCGACCGACGCGGCGGCTGTGTTTTCCTCACTGCGTGGTTCGGGCGTCCAGCTCAGGCGCAAGGTCGGCGCAACACTGGAACTGGAGTCGGGCCTCAACGATCCGATGGCGGTCATTCTGACCCTGACCTTGACGGCACAGCTGGTCACCGGCGGACCATTCACTCCGCTGGCGTTCATCGGCGAGGTGATCCTGCAACTGGCCGTGGGGCTGGTCGCCGGACTGTTGATCGGGTGGCTTGGCACCCGACTGCTGGGCCGTATCCGCGTCCCTGCCGCCGGGCTCTATCCCGCGCTCACACTGGCGCTGGCTTTGCTGGCGTTCGGCCTTCCGACCCTTTTCATGGGCTCGGGCTTCCTCGCCGTCTACATCGCCGCGTTGATGCTTGGCAACCAGCGCCTGCCCTATCGATCGGGCATTCTGCGCGTACACGACGCCATGGCCTGGCTGGCGCAGATCTCCATGTTCCTGGTGCTCGGCCTGCTTGCCATTCCGGAACTGCTGGTCTCGGCCGGCTGGCGCGGACTGGTGCTGGCCCTGGCACTGGCCTTCATCGCTCGCCCCCTTATGGTTGCGCTTTGCCTGGTGCCGTTCCGCTACAGTGCGCGCGAGACCGGCTTCGTATCCTGGGTCGGCCTGCGTGGCGCTGTTCCGATTCTGCTGGCCACGTTCCCTGTGCTGGCCGGAGTCGACGGCAGCCAGCAGCTGTTTCACCTGGTTTTCTTCATCGTTGTCGTCAATGCCCTGATCCCGGGTGCGACGGTGGGCTGGGCCGCACGGCTGCTCGGAATGGAGCGTGCCGGCAGGGAGCGTCCGACCCCGGTACTCGAGATCAATGCAATCGACAGTCTGCCGGTACAAATCATCTCATTCAGACTGGACCCGGCCGCCATGGCCACGGGTAACCGTGCCGGCATGCTGCCCTTGCCGCTCGGCGCCGATATCCTGCTCCTGGTTCGCGGAAAGCAGGCGTTACCCGTCGATGCCGATACGGTACTGGAAGCCGACGACCATGTTCACATCATGGTGCGACCGGAAGACAAGCGGAGCGTGGAATTGCTGTTCGGACTTCGCGAAGAGGACTGACCGGTCCGGTCACAAGCCGGGGTTCACCCTTCGCTCGGGCAGACCGCGCTGAGTTGCATGAGGATCGCCGCCGTCGCACCCCACACCAGACGTGGCGTTGTTGCCATCGATATCAATTCCCACCGATGCCTGCCACGAATGACGTGATGTCGCCGATAGCTGTCAGGGCAAGCCACTGTCTTCCAGGGGAGCCCGAACACCGAATCGACCTCGCTCGGACAGGGCACGGGCTCGGGATCGCCATGGATCAATGCAACCACCGGCACCACCCGGAAACCGGTAATCGTGTCGAATCGATCCAGCAGCCCCAGTGGCCGAATATGGGCCGCCCCGATACCCACTTCCTCGGCAGTTTCACGCAAGGCCGTCTGCAAGGGAAAGTCTTCGTCATCCTGGCGCCCGCCGCCGGGGAGCGACACCTGGCCGGCGTGACGCGGCAGGTGGCGACTACGCACCGTCAGAAGAATCTCCGGCTCGTCCCGATCGAGTATCGGAATCAGCACGGCAGCAGCACGCGGCCGCCATGCCGCCCCGGCGGGCGGCTGGTAACCATGGACGGGGATGTCGTCGAGCCGGCTGTCGAGAGGATGCAGGGAACGGGCCAGATGCTCGATCCGGCCGCGCAATCTATTCATCGAACAATCGCTGCGCCCTGCGGGGCAATTCATTCATGATGATACGGCGTTGCTCGTGCGTGTAGCTCAGCCAGGAGGCTATTTCTTCACCGCTGCGGAAACACCCCACGCAAAGATCACCGGGACCCAGCGTGCAGGTCCCGATGCAAGGGGATTGGATTTCCGGCAGTAGTCCGGCTGAATCGCTCATCGGGTCTTGTTACTGGCCCGGGGCTTGAGCCGCCTCGTCCATGTCTTCAGGCTCGCCGATCTTGACCAGGCGGATATCGAACTGCAGCGCCTCGTTGGGGCCGATCATCGGCGGATCGCCGCGAACACCAAATGCCAGTTCCGGCGGCAGAAAGACCTGCCACATGTCCCCTTCACGCATCAACGGGAGCACTTCCTGCCAGCCCTCGATGACGGAACCGACCTGGAAGACGGCGGGGACGCCGCGACGGAAGGAACTGTCGAACTCTCGGCCATCGATCTTGGAGCCACGGTAGTGAACGGTAACCACATCATCCATGCTGGGTCGCGCACCGTCACCTTCCTCGATGACCCGATACTGCACACCGCTGGGCAGAGAAACGATACCCGTACGGGAACTGTTTTCCTCCAGGAACTGTTCCGCCCGAACCTGGTTCTCTTCAGCCAGTTGCTGGAAGGCTTCCATCCGCTCCTGGCGAATCTTTTCCTGCAACGCCATCATCAACTGGCGCATCTCGTCAACTTCGAGTCGCGGTTCCTGCTGATCGTAAGCATCGCGCACCGCCTGGAAGACTGCCTCCAGATCAAGATCGATATCGTAGCTGCGCAGTTCCGATCCAAACTCGTAGCCAATGGAATAACCGAGTTTGCCGGCTTCGGAGTCCAGATCCTGGGCCGCCACCTGGGCGGCAAAGAGCGAGGCCGCAACCAGGGCCGGGATTGACTTGTACATGCTGCCTCCAACTTAGAAAGCTTGATTGGGAGTGAACGAAAAAGGAGCCATTGTACCTGACCGCTCCGGCTCCTGGCCATGAGCAAACGGCCCGGATCACATCCTGAGCCGGCACCGCAACTGCGAGGCAATCAATTGACCCGATCTCACTGGAAACGGTTCCCATCCACCATGAGGTTAATTTTACCGCTATATAGGTAATATTCACTCATATCTCGCACGCCTCAACCATAACTTACTGATATCAATGACCCTTTGTCCTGGCACAAATATTGCCTCATGACTGCTAACTGACAACCGCAAACCTTTCAACGCACAGGAGCCAAGGACATGGGCATCTTTTCCCGAATGGGTGACATCATCAACGCCAACCTCAACGCCGCACTGGAAAAGGCCGAGGACCCGGAAAAAATGATTCGCCTGATGATTCAGGAGATGGAGGACACTCTGGTCGAGGTCCGCTCGGCTACCGCCAAGTGCATTGCCGAGAAGAAGGAACGCACCCGTCTGCTCAAGCGCCTGGAACAGCAGCGTATCGACTGGGAGCGCAAGGCCGAACTGGCACTCGGAAAGGACCGCGAGGATCTCGCTCGCGCCGCCCTGGCCGAAAAGACCGCACTGACCGATCGGATCGGCTACCTGAACGAAGAGCTGACGCACTACGAGGATCAGCTGGCCAAGTACGACGAGGATATCGGCAAACTGCAGGCCAAGCTCACCGATGCCCGCAATCGTCAGCGCGCCCTGGTCATGCGCCATCGTTCGGCCAACGATCACCTCAAGGCGAAGAAGCATATCCACAACGACAGAATCGACGAGATGCTGCATCGCTTTGACGCCGCCGAGGAACGGATCGAGCGTATCGAGTCCGAATCCGAGGCGCTGGACATGGGCCGCAAGGGCCAGTCGCTGGAATCGGAGTTCCGCAAGCTGGAGCAAGATGAGCGGGTCGAGGCCGAACTTGCGCAACTCAAGTCGAAACAAAAGCAAGGATAAGCCGCCATGTGGATCGACAGCCTGTTTCCCCTGCTGGTCATCTTCCTGGTCATCGTTGCCCCGATCTGGCTGATTCTGCATTACGCAACTCGCAACTCGGTCAGCAGAAGACTGAACAGCAAGGATGAAGCCCTGCTCGAGGAACTCAGCGAGAGCGCACAGCGCATGGAAGATCGTATCCGGACGCTTGAGCGCATCCTCGATGCCGACACCCCTGAATGGAGAAACCGGACATGAATGACCGTTACACGGAGCGCCCCAACCGAAACCGGCTCTACCGCGACAAGGACCGTGCCATTCTCGCCGGCGTCTGTGCCGGCCTGGCCGACTGGACCGGCGTCAACCGGGTGGCACTGCGCCTGATCGTGGTCCTCCTGGCCATCCCGTTCACAGCGGTCATGGTGATTGGGTATCTGGTCATGTGGATACTGGTGCCCAAGCGCCCGCGCAACCTCTACCGCGACAAGCAGGAAGAACAGTTCTGGCGGGAGGTGCGCCGCGCGCCACGCGACGGTGTCGGCCAGCTCAACCGACAGTTCCGTGATCTTGACGATCGTCTGCAGCGTATGGAAGCCTGGTTGACTTCGAGAGAGTACCGCATCGACCGGGAACTGCGCGACTGAGAGCAGACCTGCATCGAAGGGAGAACGACATGCATGTCATCGCCATCATTGCCGCCTTGCTCATCATGATTCCGGCCGCCCTGGCCGGAATCGTCTCGGGCCTGGCACAGTGCCTCAGCCACCGCCCGGACTTCACCGCCGTCATCGAACAGGCCGATGCATTCCTGGCCGTCCTGGGCCCCTTCGGCGCCGGCCTGCTGCTGGTCGCGTCCAGCCTGTTTGCACTCATCGTCCTCATCATGGCCGCCGTGACCCTCCTCAACCGAACTTCCTGACCCCCACCCCGCGCAAACCGCCCAAGCGGAGTTGACTGGAGCGGTATCGGTTTCCGGGACGGGGAATGTGCTGGGGACCACCCAAAGGCATGGCCCGCAGGATGCGTGGAGACCGCAGGCCGGAACGCATGCTAAACAAGATCCGCTCCACCGGTGGGGATCAATTCACCTTGTCCAGCATGCGTTCCGCTTCGCTCCACGCATCCTGCGGGCCGTGCCTTCGACCAAACGACCAAACCAACAGAACTTACAATACCCGCAAGCCCCAACCGGATTTCATCATGACCTTCGACAACCTCCTGATCAACAACAAGGACCAGGTGCGCACCATTACCGTCAACCGCCCTGACAAGCTCAACGCGCTCAATCGCCAGACCCTGCTGGAGTTGCAGCAGGCGATCATCAAGGCCCATGGCGACGACGCGGTTCGAGTCATCGTGATCACGGGCTCCGGCGAGAAGGCGTTCGTGGCCGGCGCCGATATAAGCGAGATTCAGGCGCAGTCTGCAGTTCAAGCGCGTGCATTCTCGGCCATGGGCCAGAATCTGATGAGCCTGATCCAGTCACTGGACAAGCCGGTCATCGCCGCAATCAACGGATTCGCCCTGGGCGGCGGCATGGAACTGGCGCTGGCCTGTCACCTTCGCATCGCCTCGAACAACGCCCGCCTGGGGCTGCCGGAGATCAAGCTGGGCATCATGCCGGGCTTCGGCGGCACTCAGCGCCTACTCCGGCTCGTCGGTACCACGCGCGCCCTGGAGATGAGCCTGACCGGCGAACCGATCTCCGCGGAACGCGCCCAGGAACTGGGTATCGTCAACAGGGTGGTGACCAGCGACGAACTGGCATCGGCCGTCCTTGGCCTGTCGGGCTCACTGGCCGAAGCGGCGCCGGAAGCCGTGCGCGGCATCCTTCAGGCCATCAACCAGGGTACCGATACCGACCTCAATACCGGCCTGGCGCTGGAAACGGCACGCTTTGCCCTGTGCTGCGCCACCGAGGACATGAAAGAAGGCACCGGCGCGTTTCTCGAAAAGCGCAAACCCGAGTTCAAGGGAAGGTAAACCGACGGGTCGTGACCCGAACGGGCGACCTCAGGGGTCGCCCGGCTGCCAGCCCCCCGGCCCCTGATAGGCCAGTTCGCCGGCTTCCACGCGAATGTCGAGCCGGTTTTCCGGTGGCGGCAGCGGACAGGTGGTGAACTCGTTGAAGGCACAAGGCGGGTTGTAAGCCCGATTGAAGTCCAGCGTGATGCGGCCCTCGACCGGCTGGTCGGCATAAAGGAACCGGCCGAGACCGTAGGTCTCGCGGCCGGAGGTGCGGTCGGCGAAAATGATGAACAGTTCCTCGTCGTTCTCGTCTCCGACCGCCTCGAGACTGAAGCGACGCTCCCCGATATCGAACACGGCGCGACCTAGATTGGGCTCGTCGAGCAAATCGCCGAGCACGCTGGCAATCGGAATCGTGGTACCGGGTTCGTGGTACTCGAAGTCCGCCTCGATCACCCAGTCGGGATCGAAGTCGAAGTACTCCAGGCCGACAAAACCGCTGCGCGGCTCCGCCTCCGGCCAGCGGGTTCGCACCGCCAGCGCACCGTCGCGCGAAATGATCTGGAAGCGCACCGTATCGGCCGACACAAGCACTGGATCGTCGCCATCGGCAGGATGCAGGCGCGCACGTTCGACGCCGTGCCCATCGACTTGCACGTCACTGCCGGGCGCCGGTTCGAACTCGGCAACACCGGCCTCGACGTGCAGATCGCCCCAGTGCCCGGGGCCGGTCGGCATCACGATGTCCATGTCGTCATCGCTGCCCACGCGCCAGACACCGTCATCGACGAAATCCAGGCCGACCAGGCTGAGCCAGCCATAGGGCTCGGTCAATCGGTCAAATCGACGCTCGCGCCAGTCGATCACCGCCGCCTCGAGCTCGGCTGCACTGGTGCCTTCCGCCTCGCTTTCGAACGCGTCACCGCACCCGGCCAGCAAAAATTGCACCGCCACAAGTGATATCGCGAGCACTCTCATATCCATCGACCTCCTGTGAACCTGGATGCGAGTTGAACACCATCAGAAGTCTGCCCGACCGCGGCTGGCGGGAAACTACGCACATTCCCGTACCCAAGGTGGAAAAGCAACCGGATCGTTTCAGTCAGGCACGACCATAGACGTCTTCCAGGCGTTCAATATCGTCCTCGCCGAAATAGTTGCCGGTCTGAACCTCGATTATTTCGACATTATCCTCGCCCGGATTCTCCAGTCGGTGAATGCTGCCGACCGGTATCTGGACCGTCTCACCGGCACCCAGCATGAATTCATCGTCATCGACTCGAACCTTCGCCTGGCCACCGACCACGGTCCAGTGTTCGCTGCGGTGCTGGTGACGCTGCAGCGAGAGTATTCCGCCCGGGCGCACGACCAGGCGCTTGACCTTGCAATCGTCGGCATCCTCAAGGACGGTATAGCTTCCCCAGGGGCGGTGCACGGTCCGGTGGTGAACCGCGAGGTCATGGTCGGAGCGGATCAGCTCCTCGACCACTGCCTTGACCTCCTGGGCACGGTCACGACTGGCCACCAGTACCGCATCACCCGTATCGACAATCACCAGGTTATCCACGCCGACTGCGGCGACCAGTCGGCGGTCTCCCTGCACATAGGTGTTACGCGTATCGATGAGCACCGCCTCACCCTGTGCACGGTTGCCCAGGGCATCGGTTTCGTAAAGATCGCTGATCGCCTGCCAGGAACCGATATCGCTCCAGCCGCAATCGACCGGCACCACCGCCCGGCGCGATGCCTTTTCCATGACGGCAAAGTCGATCGATTCCGGTCTCACCTCGGCAAAAGCCTCGGCATCCAGTTCCACCGGAGCGGCGTCCGGATCGGTGGCTTTCCAGGTCGCACGCACCTGTTCGAGAATATCGGGCGCCAGCTCTTCGATCGCCTTCAGAATGGTATCGGCACGGAAACAGAACATGCCGCCGTTCCAGAGGTACTCGCCGGATTCGTAGTAGCGGCGAGCGGTATCGAGATCGGGCTTTTCCACGAAGGCTTCTATGCGTCGACCGGTCTCGCCGACGGATTCTCCGGCACGGATATAGCCATACCCGGTCTCGGCATGGGTGGGCGTCACACCCAGGCATGTCAGCCAGCCGTCGGCCGCCAGACGATGGGCCTCTGCCACCGCCGTGGCAAACGCTTCGGTATCCCGGATCAGGTGATCGGCAGGCAGCACCAGCAAGCAGGTGTCTGCACCATAGTGATGTTCCGCCCACAAGGCGGCAGCGGCGATGGCCGGTGCGGTGTTACGGCCTTCCGGCTCGAGGAGGAAGTAGTGATCGGCATCACCGGCAGCCTGCTGGTATTCATCCCGGGTGAGAAAGTAATAGTCACGCCCGGTTACGGTCAGGGTCTCGGGTACACCGGAGACCGCCAGTGCCCGACGAATGGTGCTGGCAGCCAGGGTCTGGCCGTCGGCCAGGCGCATGAAGGGCTTGGGGTGAGCCTTTCGCGAGACCGGCCATAACCGGGTTCCGGCCCCGCCGGAGAGAATCACGGGAATCAGCATGCTGCATCCTTCCACTGGTCCAGGCATTCGGCCAGCGCTGCCAGTGCATCGGGCAACGACTCGCCGGTCAATTGTTCATAGCGGGAGCCGTCGAGTACGGACCATTCAGGACGTTTGGCTTTCTGCGGCCACTGGTCGCTGGTGATCGGCTCGACGGCAACCGTAGATTTGATGATGCCACGCCCGGCTGCCATCTGCACGGCTTCCCTGGCCAGTTCATACCAGCTCATCGCGCCCTTACCCGCCACATGCAGCAAAGTGGGCCGTTCAATTCTTTGACCAACCCGGTCGAGCAATGCCTCGGTCGCAGTGGCCAGGGTCCCGGCCCAGGTCGGTGATCCAACCTGGTCGGAAACCACGCGCAGATCTCCGCCCTGTCCGGCGCGCTTGAGAATCGCCGACAGGAAATTGCCGGGCAATGCGCTGTAAACCCAGGCAGTACGCAATATCAGCGCCCGGCACTCCGAGGCCGCGACGGCTTGCTCCCCGGCCAGCTTGCTCGCGCCATACACCGACTCCGGCGCCACAGGGTCGTCCTCGTGCCAGCCACGCCCCGGATTGCCGCTGAACACATAATCGGTCGAATAGTGAATCAGAAGGGCGTCATTGTCGCGACACCACGACGAAAGCTGTGCCGGCACATCGCGGTTGAGCCGGTAGGCGGCATCGCGGTGATCCTCGGCATCGTCGACTGCCGTCCACGCGGCGGCATTGATAATGGTCGAGGGTCGCACCCTATCAAGCAAGCGGCCCAGTGCCACCTGGTCAGTCAGATCACAGTGGTGGTCGGCATCCGCGCGCGCGCACGTCGCCAGGTCGGTCATTCGAGCGCGCAAGTGACGCCCGAGTTGCCCGTTGGCGCCCAGCAGGAGGCAGCTCATGATGGCAGCTGATCTCGCGCCACGTCTGCCAGCGCAGGCGCACGCGAATCCTTTTCCGACACTCCGCTCGGTTCCAGCGGCCAATCGATACCGATATCGGAATCACTCCAGGCGATGGCCGCATCGAACTCACCCCGGTAAGGCCGAGTACACAGGTAGTTGAAAGTGGCCGACTCGCTCAGCACCTGGAATCCGTGGGCGAAGCCTTCCGGGATCCACAACTGTCGATGACTGTCGGCATCGAGTTCCACCGCCGTCCACCGACCGAAGGTATCGGAGCCGGGCCGTATGTCGACAGCCACATCGAACACCGTGCCGGCAGTTACCCAGACCAGTTTGCCCTGCGGCTCCGGCCACTGGTAATGCAGGCCGCGCAGCACGCCGCGGGACGATTGCGAGCAATTGGATTGCACAAATGTCGGCCCGATGCCCTGCTCCGCATAACGCTCGGCACGCCAGGTCTCGAGAAACCAGCCACGGTCGTCACCGAACACTCGCGGCTCGACGACCAGTACGCCCGGCAAGTCAGTCTCGACAACCTTCATGGTTGATCCGCAGTGCGCGCCACCATGCGCAGGTAATCGCCGTAGCCGCTCGAGACCAGCGGCTCGGCCAGCTTGAGCAACTCCTCGGTACTGATCCAGCCCTGGCGGAATGCAATTTCCTCCGGGCAGGCCACTCTCAGGCCCTGACGTGCCTCGAGTGTCTCGATATAGCTCGAGGCCTGCTGCAGGGAGGCGTGCGTTCCGGTATCCAGCCAGGCGTAGCCCCGCCCCATACGCTCGACCGTGAGATCGCCGGCTTCAAGGTAACGACGGTTCAGGTCGGTGATCTCGAGTTCACCGCGTGCCGATGGCTCCAGGGACTCGGCAAAATCGCAGGCGCGTCCGTCGTAGAAGTACAACCCGGTGACAGCATAGTTGGACTTCGGCTGCTCAGGCTTTTCCTCCAGCGACAGCACCTGGCCTTCTGCGTCCATTTCGACCACGCCGTAGCGCTCGGGATCACTGACCCAGTAGCCGAACACGGTGGCGCCGTGCTCGCGGTTGTGAGCACGCACAAGCAGTTCACGCATGCCACCGCCGTGGAAAATATTGTCGCCCAGGATCAGGCAGGAGTGCTGTCCATCGATGAAATCCCGCCCGATGATGAAGGCATCGGCCAGGCCGCGCGGTTCTTCCTGAACCGCCCACTCCAACTCGATGCCCCACTGGCTGCCGTCGCCGAGCAACTTGCGGAACAGTGCCTGTTCATGGGGTGTGGTGATGATCAGGATCTCGCGAATCCCGGCCTGCATCAGTGTCGACAGCGGGTAATAGATCATCGGCTTGTCGTAGACCGGCAAGAGTTGCTTACTGATGACCTGCGTAATCGGATAAAGCCGCGTGCCGGCGCCGCCGGCCAGGATAATGCCTTTTCGGTTCATTCGCTGATTCGTATGTTCGATGGTTCGTTGGTTCGCTGGTTCGTTGATTGGTTGGGCCATCCTGGCCTCCTGCTCCATTTCATCGGCATCACAATGGCGAGCAATGAAACAACCAATCAACCAACAAAAGACGAAAGGTTCGTGGGAGTTTACTTGGAAACCAGGCGGGATGTACCCAGGCGCTCCGACCGATAGCGGCCGTCGCGGATACGTTGCCACCATTCGCGGTTGTTCAGGTACCAGTCAACCGTATCGGCAAGACCCTCGGCGAAGTTGACCGATGGTTCCCAACCCAGTTCGTCGCGGATGCGGCTGGCGTCAATGGCATAGCGGCGGTCATGACCTGGCCGGTCGGTAACGAACTCGATCAGTTCGCGCCGCGGTCGCTCACCCGGCTCGCGTTCATCGAGCAGGTCGCACAGCAGATGAACCACGTCGAGGTTGGCCATTTCTGCATTGCCGCCAACATTGTAGACGCGCCCGGGCTCTCCAGCTTCCAGCACGCGCTCGATGGCGCGGCAGTGATCGGACACGAACAACCAGTCGCGTCGCTGCTGCCCATCGCCGTAAACGGGCAAGCGCTCGCCTTCGAGCGCATTGATCAGCATCAACGGGATGAGTTTCTCAGGAAACTGAAACGGTCCGTAATTGTTCGAGCAATTGGTAATCATCACCGGCAGGCCATAGGTCCGGTGCCAGGCGCGCGCAAGGTGATCGGCTGCCGCCTTCGAGGCGGCATAGGGTGAATTGGGCGCGTAGCGGTGCGTCTCGGAGAATGCCGGCTCATCCAGAGAGAGTGTGCCGTAGACCTCATCGGTCGATACGTGGACGAACCGAAAGGCCTCGTTTCCGGCCTGATGGTAGTCCAGCGCGGCATCCAGCAGGGTCTGGGTACCCACCACGTTGGTCCGGATAAAGGCCCCGGGGTCGTCGATCGAGCGATCGACGTGACTCTCGGCGGCAAAGTGCACGATCGCATCCGGTTGGTGCTCATTCAGCAACCGCCTGACCAGCGAGCCATCGCAAATGTCGCCCTGGACGAAAACATGGCGCTCTTCAGGCAGTCCGGCCAGCGACTCCAGATTGCCTGCATAGGTCAGCAGGTCCACGTTGATTACCCGGAAACCAGAGTTGCCGAGCACGTGACGAACGAAGTTGGAGCCGATAAATCCGGCTCCGCCAGTAACGAGAAGCGTAGTCATGGGTCAGGCCGAATACAGTCAACCATTCCACTCCTCACCGGAGCGGGATCAGAACGGAATGTCATCCTCGAGACCGGCACCTCCATCGTCAGGTGGGCCGCTGTAGCTGCTTTCCTGGCTGCGATATTCACCGCCGGATTCACCCATGGGGGCGCTGCCGCCGCGACTGTCGAGCATCTGCATTTCATTGGCGACGATCTCGGTGGTCCATCGGTCCTGGCCATCCTGGCCCTGCCACTTGCGCGTCTGGATGCGGCCTTCGATATAGACCTTGGAGCCCTTGCGCAAGTACTCGCCGGCAATCTCGCCAAGCTTGCCGAACAGGACCACACGGTGCCATTCGGTACGCTCTTGCTGTTGGCCGGTCTGGCGGTCGCGCCAGCTCTCGGAGGTTGCAATGCGGATATTGGTGACTGCACTGCCGCCGGCAGTGTGACGGGTCTCGGGGTCAGCCCCCAGGTTGCCAATCAGAATCGCCTTGTTGATACCTCGGGCCATGGTCTCGGCCTCTCCTTTATCGTGATCCACGGAATGCGCTGCAGTCTAGCATAGCCGCGGTTTTCGCCCATCGGCAAAATCCCGCACGTTGTGTATGAAATCCCCCCGTATAATTGTCAGCCATGGATCCGATCTCGATACCAAGCGTGCCGGCCAGCCTGGACGAAGTACTCAAGCTCGCCGAGGCTGATCGTCGGGCGGTGGATGCGCTGATCTCCGACCGCCTGCAATCCGATGTCGTGCTGGTCAATCAGATCGGGCAGTACATCGTTGGCGGCGGCGGAAAGCGCCTGAGACCCCTGGTACATCTCCTGGCAGCGCGTGCTTCGGGTTATGCCGGGCGGGACCACATCCAGCTCGCGGCCATTATCGAGTTCATTCACACCTCGACCCTGTTGCACGACGATGTCGTCGATGAATCCTCGCGCCGGCGCGGCAAGGCTACCGCGCACCGGATCTGGGGCAACGCTGCCTCGGTGCTGGTGGGGGACTTCCTGTATTCGCGCAGTTTCCAGTTGATGGTCGAGCTCGACAACATGGAAATCATGCGGATCTTGGCCGATACCACCAACACCATCGCCGAGGGCGAGGTCCTGCAGCTGATGCAGATGGGCAATGCCGGGCTCGGAGTGGAAGACTACTTCCAGGTCATCTCCGACAAGACGGCCTGCCTGTTTGCCGCCAGCACCCGGCTGGGCGGCGTGCTCGGCCGGCTCGATGACGGGTCATGCGAACACCTGGCCGATTACGGCCTGTACCTAGGCCAGGCTTTCCAGATCACCGATGATGTGCTGGATTATCGATCGACCGACGGTGAGCTGGGCAAGAACGTGGGCGATGACCTGGCCGAAGGCAAGGTGACCCTGCCCCTGATCCTGGCGATGCGCGATGCCGACAGCAATGATGGCCAGCGACTGCGTGAAATGATCGAGTCCGGCGGCAGTGATCGGCTCGACGAGGTCAGACGCGTCATGGACGCCACGGGAGCACTGGATCAGGCGATGGTCGAAGGGCGCCGACTGGCGCAACGCGCGATCGAAGCCTTGTCGGTACTACCGGACAACCCACACCGTCAGGCGCTGGAGTTTCTTGCCTGCCATGCTGTAGATCGGACTCTTTAGAGTCGGCGGCAGGGAGATCCGCGCCCCCAAGACTGGAAAATTCGAAGCACCAAAGTTCGGAAATTCCAAGCACCAAGCGCCAGATCACAAACAAATTCGAATGTTCAAAACGGGGGTGGAGCTGCATTGGAGTGCCTGCGGCGGCCTGCAGCGGGTGGTGTCCCTTCGACCGGGGCCGGAAAAGGCCCGGAAGACGGTACAGGTCCCTCCGGCCCTTCAGCCGCTGCGCGGTGAGTCGAAGGCGCGGTCTTGGGACGGCACTGTCGTGATCTTTTCAGCAGCCAGACGCGCGCGTGACGCGAACTGATCCTAAAAGTCGTTGGCCTTTTCCGGCCCCGGTCGAGGGGGTACCGCGCGCTGCCTCGCAAGCCACCTTAGGACCCAGTGATCATCAAACGTCCCTCGCTTACGGTTCGATCGAGCGGGCAGCGGAGGCAAATCGGCTGCCGCGTTCCTCGAAATCACGAAAGTGCGGGAAGCTTGGTGCGCCGGGTGAGAGCAGGACGATACTGTCCGGCTGGCTGAGCTCACGGGCCACTCGCACGGCATCCTCGATGTCTTTAGCAGACTCTACCTTGACCTGCCGGGAACCCAGAGTTTCCTCAAAGGCCCCGGCGATGTCGGCCCCGTTATCTGGCAGCGTCACCAAGGCCTGAAGCTCGTGCCGGCGGCACCACTCGATGACCTCCGACCAGTCGGCGGGCCGGTTCATGCCACCGACAATCATAGTAACCGGGCTGCTGCCTAGCGCCTCAAGGGCAGCCAGCGTTGCATGCGGGCTGGTGGCGATGGAGTCGTTGATCCAGCGAATACCCGCGGTTTCGGCCACCGGCTCGAGCCGATGCGGCAAGGGCTGAAAACTAGCAAGCGCGGGTATGAGCTTGTCAATCGGCAAACCCATCAGCATGCAGGCCTGAACGGCAAGCGCCATGTTGTCGAGGTTGTGACGGCCGAGCAGTGGCAGTCCGGCCGAGTCGACCAGCTGTTCGTCTCCCAGAAACAACCCGTCATCCCGGCGCTCGATACATGGCGCACAATTCCCGACCACGCGCCCGGCAATATCGGCAGTGGCACGCATCAGCACCGGGTCGTGCCCGTTGACCAAAAACGGACGCCCGTCCAGCAGCCTGGCCATGCGCAGCTTGCAGTCGACGTAATGCGCCAGGCTGCCGTGCCAGTCCAGGTGTTCTGGAAACAGCCGAGTCATCAGGCCCATTTCCAGTCGCCCGTCGATATCGGCCAGTTGATAGCTTGACATCTCCAGCACCACCACATCGGCATCGGTCTCGAGGTGATCAAGCAGGGGCACACCGATATTGCCGGCCAGCAAGACCTTGCGCCCCAGCCCATCCAGCAGGTGGGTGACCAGCGAGGCCGTGGTGCTCTTGCCCTTCGAACCGGTCACTCCGATCACGGGCAGATCGGTGCACTCGGCAAACCAGATCGACCCCGGATTGATGACCTGCCCGCCATGGGCACGGTAGTCGACCAGTGCCGGATGTTCGACCGGCACACCGGGAGAGCGCAGCAACACATCGAACTCGAGCAAACGTTCATCGAAGGCGCCGGACTGTACCTTAAGATCCCGAGGCACTTCACCGGACTCGATCAGAACCGTCAGATCGGTGTCGGGATACCGCTCCCGGAAGGCGCGAACGGCACTGCGACCTTCTCGCCCGTATCCGAGCACGCCCACCCGAAAGCGAGAGAGCGCTTCAAGCGTCGGCGAGGAGATCATCGGGAATCAGGTGCTCACCGCCAGGGCGACAAAGGTCATCGAGGTCCGGGACCTCCATCCCGGAGAGCAAGGGCAACAGCTCGCGAACGACGGGATGATCACGCCAGGCCGGCTGCTCACCAAGTGCGACAAGTGCCGCGCGCGCTTCGACCGCTTCGCCGACACACTCGAACGGCTTGACGCCTTCCAGCGCCAGTAGCCGGCGGAATCCATCGGCTTGTTCGGGGTCGGCCAGCAGGTCGCGCCCGAAAATGGTCCGCAATCGCTCCGGCGGAAGGAAAGGGGCCAACGCAAGAAACACGAAGTGGCACTTCGGGCATTGGCCGCACCAGCGCTCGGTGCGCGAGCCGTCCAGGTGAAAATTGCGATTGCAGGAAGAAAATACGTCGTGATATTGCTCGAGTGCGGAAAACTCGCGGCAGATGGCCAGCTCCCGGTCTTGCCTGAGGATGGAAAAGACTTCGAGATCGGCTGCAACATAGCGCCTGATCCATTGCCAGAGCATGCGCTCGAAAACCAGGGACTTGGAGAACTGGTGATTCACCGCCCTGCCCTTGTCATCGATCAGGGTCTGTTCGTCGGCCGACCGCTCATTGGCAAACACGACCCGGTTGAAGCCGCCGATCAGCGCCAGCACGATGAGAACGGCCGCATTGATCGCCGTGATCGGGACGTGACCATTGAAGGCGCCCTGGCGATTGAGCTCGCCCAGCAGCGGATCGACACGACGACTCACGACAAAGTGTGCCTGCCCGGTGACCCCGGCCACCTCGTAAATCAGCCGCGCGCTGCCGACCTGAACGGTCGTCACCGCCTCGCCGGCCGCCAGCATGCGCTCCAGGGCGACTAGCGAGTCCTTGCCCCCTCCCATTGGCACAAGCGCCCGCCGGGGCAGCCCAAGACCCGTTACTGACGATGTCTGTTGCTCCCTGCCCTCGAACCGGGGCCACGCATCCACGTCGAGCCGGTTGCACCAGGCGAACTCGGCCAGCCCCTCGCGCCAAAGGCGGGTCAGCCAGTCCGCCTGCCAACGATCGGGGACTCGGTCGGCAAACTCCAGCTCGTTCGGACAACCCGCTTTCCAGTAACTGACTCCGGCGGTCCAGTGCAGAAGATCGAGTGCACTTTCGATTGCCGCAACACGATGGTCCGGAAGATCCAGTGGGGCACCCGGAAGCGTGAAGGTCTCGGTCAGGGACAACCCATCGAGTTCATACTCGAGCTGAATCTCGCCACTCACCGGATCCAGCTTCCGGTGCAGAAAACGAAAGCGTGCGCTTTCTTCCCGCCGCCAATGCGTCACCGGCAGACCCGGCCGCGTCTCAGTCGCTGGTCGCGGCATCCGGCACCGTCGGCTCGTCGTCCCGCCGCACCCTTGGCCATGCGCGCAACACCGCGTTCACCAGCGTCGCGAGGGGAATGGCAAAAAATACGCCCCAGAAGCCCCAGATACCACCAAACACCAACACCGCGATGATGATCGCCACTGGATGCAGGTCGACAACCTCGGAAAAAAGTATGGGAACCAGCACGTTACCGTCCAGAGCCTGAATGATGGCATAGGCGATCATGACGTACCAGAAACTGGCAGTCAGCCCGAAGGTGACCAGAGCGACCAATGCCACCGGCACTGTTACCACCGCCGCACCGATGTACGGGATGATGACCGACAGCCCGACCAGCATGGACAGCAACATGGCGAACGGCAGGTTCAGGAACGTGAACACGGCATAGGTCACGACCCACACGATGAGGATCTCAAGCACCTTGCCACGCACGTAGTTGCCGATCTGGGCGTCCACTTCCTGCCACACACTCGCAGCCAGCGCCCGATCGCGCGGCAGGTAGGAACGGATCCAGCTGATCAGGACATCCTTGTCCTTGAGGAAGAAAAACACCAGCACCGGCATCAAGACCAGGAAAATCAGAAGACTGACAGCGCCCATCACGCCCGAAAGCGACACCAGCGTGGCGCCGTAATTGACCAGCTCGGTCCCCAGGTTGTCGAGCATGCGCGACAACTGCTCCTCGGAGATCAACGCCAACTGGTGTTCGGCCTCCTCGGCCCCGACCAGCTGGTCTTCCACCTGCGCTTGCGGCACGTCGCCGTTGCCGGGATCAGCTGGCGCCACGATCTGCGGATATCGATCGGGCAAAGTCGCCAACCAGTCCTGCGCATCGGATATGTAGCCGGGCAACTGTTGCACGATGACCGCCAACTGGCGCGTCAGCATCGGCAACACCCCGAAAATCAGGAAGAACAATGCGGCGAGGAATGCAGTGAACACGCTGATCACGCTGGCCAGGCGCGGCAGACCGATACGCTGCAGCCTCTGCACGCCACCTTCGAGCAGATAGGCAATGATCAGACTGGCGACCACGGGCGTGAGCATCCGCCCGAACATCATCACCACGACCACCCCGAGAACGAGGAACAGGGCCAGGATGACGACCTGAGGGTCTGAGAAGTGGCGCTGATACCACTGACTGATTCGTTCGAGCATGCGGGGATTATAAGCCCTCACCGGGCCCATGGTGCGCCGGTACCGGGCCCGGCCCGGATGACCTTCCCCGCAGGAGGTCATCGGGCAGGTTGTCGTTATTGCTCAGGAGTGTTGTCGTGCGCGGGGATCAAAACTGGCGCCCGGATCAGAACGTCATGCTCCACATGGCCTGCACCTCCAGGCTCTGGTCGAGTTTGTCGCTGACTACGCCGAGCACGTTGCCGCCGAAGGTCGCTTCCGGCGGGGCATAAGCGGCATTGAGTTGCACGCGACTATTACCCAGCCCCTTGGAAA
This sequence comes from Wenzhouxiangella sp., assembly GCA_007128175.1. Lineage (GTDB taxonomy): Bacteria > Pseudomonadota > Gammaproteobacteria > Xanthomonadales > Wenzhouxiangellaceae > Wenzhouxiangella. The sequence goes on from SKXY01000112.1 coordinate 25,174, forward strand.
CACCCATCAACATGGAGTTCTGGGCCAGTTCCGGGCTTAACGCGGAAGCCAGCGACGGCACCGTCGGGCGCGGCTGTGAACGGGTTCGATAATCGAAGAAGAGCTCGAGATCATTTTCGTTGCGCCAGCTCCAGCCCAGGCTGTAGACGACCAGATCATTCCAAGCGAACTGCGGGCTGCCGCTATCGCCCAGCAGCGCTGTGAAGCGGGCCGGCAGCGAACGGCTGGCGAATGCCCCGACCTCGCTGTAGAAAATCTGGGAAACACCAAGGTTCAGGCGCGTTCGCTCCGTAGCGTTCAATGCCACTCCGACCTGCACACGTGACGGAATATCGAGTTCTGCCTGCGCTCCATGGACACCACGAACGCTGGCAAACTCGCTCATATCGATGCGCGACTGGAAGGCGGCCTCCAGCAAGACACCATCGATCAGCTCTCCGCTCAAAGCAAACCTGAGACCGGCACCATGTGCGACCTCGCTCGGAATCGGATCGTGCGCCAGCCAAGGCGCCATCTCGGCCATTGGATCTTCGCTCTCGTGAAAGTTCATGCCGGACGCGCCGAAACGCTGGCTCGCCAGGATCGCCGACACAGTCAACGCACTGTGCTCCGACATTCGGTGCGTCAACCCCGGCATCACCAGAGACTGATTGAATCGATAACCATCAGTTAGTGCCGAACGCCCTTCGACCCGGTCGGAAAACAGCCTGGTGGAATGCGAATGCTTGAGAGATAACTGCAATGACGGACGACCATTGTCGATCATGGATCGCGCGAAATCGGGAACGATGTGCCAGTCATCCAGCTCAAGCCAACTGATGCGAGGTTCATCGACGACCGTCAGGCGATCAAGGCTCGGGGTCAACTCATGGATGAGGTACTCTTCCCATGGGCCGAGTTCGAAGCTGATGAGGAACCAGGCGAGTCCGGCAGAGGTCTTGGCATGCAAACCGTGTGGTGCCATGGCCGACTGCACCGTTCCGGCCGCGGTCAGCATGGTCGCCGTCAGTAGGATTGTCGCGATCCGGTGTTTCACGATGGTCGGGCAGTCTGGAGTTGCTGACAAGTTTAATCCCCCTCTTGGCGTAAATACAACGTCTGAAGCAATAATTTTCACCCCCTTCCCAAGCTGTTGTTATTATTGAATCATCCGACCCACGCGTGTTGCACATGCACAACAAAAACTGCGTATTGACCATCGCCGGCTCCGATTCCTGCGGCGGTGCCGGCATCCAGGCCGATCTCAAGACTTTCACCCACCACGGCGTCGAAGGCGCCAGTGTGCTTACCGCCATCACCGCACAGAATACCCTGGGGGTAACGGATGTCGTGACGCTGGCTCCACGCTTCGTGCGCGCTCAGCTCGATGCGGTGATTGCCGACCTGCCCATCCGTGCCGCAAAGACCGGCATGCTGGCAACCGCCTCGATCATCAAGAACCTGGCCGAAGGGCTTGAGACGCACCGGGATATCAAGCTGGTGATCGACCCGGTCATGGTTGCCACCAGCGGAGCGCGGTTGCTCGATCCCGATGCCGAGCGGGCCCTGATCGAACTCCTTTTGCCCAGAACGACCCTGATCACCCCGAACCTCCCCGAAGCGGCAGCACTGACCGGCCTGCCGGAAGACTCACCGCCCGAGAAGCTGGCCGAGGCCATTCTGGCCGCCGGCTGCGCAGCCGTCTTGGTCAAGGGCGGTCATGGGCGCGGCAGCCGCATCGAGGACTTGCTGGTCACCCAGTCGGATCAAAAGAGCTTTTCCCACGAACGCACCGACCGCCGTATCCATGGCACCGGCTGCGCCCTGTCGGCGGCCATCACGGCTCGACTGGGACGAGGTGACGACCTGGAAACCGCTACGAGACTGAGCATTGAGTGGCTGCAAGAGATGATCGCCGGTTCGTGGCAACCACTGAAGGGTGAACTGGCGATGCTGCCGTTCGGGACGGGAAACGGGAATCGGGAAATGTAAAACGTAAAACGGGGACGAACCTATCACTCTTGGTGTTGGATTGGTGGCCAATGGCAGGGCTACGCCGTTGGCCACCGCGCCACAACAGCGGCCATCATCACCCCCCGTTTCACGTTTTACGTTTCGACGTTTTCACGCCCCCAACCGCTCGCAAATCGCGTCGGTAAAGGCTTCGGTCGTGCCGTCGCCACCCAGATCAGGCGTGGTGCGGTCGGCCTTTTCGATGGTATCGGCGATCGCCTTGCGGAGCCGCACTGCATTCTCGTTCTGCCCCAGGTGTTCGAGCATCTGGGCGGCACCAAGCAGCAAGGCACAGGGGTTGGCGACGCCCTTGCCGGCAATATCCGGTGCCGAGCCATGGACTGCCTCGAACATGGCGGCCCGGTCACCAATATTGGCACCGGGTGCCAGGCCGAGCCCACCGACGAGCCCCGCGCAAAGGTCAGAGAGAATGTCGCCGAACAGGTTGGTTGTAACCATCACGTCAAACTGCTCCGGGCGCATCACCAACTGCATGCAGGCATTGTCGACGATGATGTCGTTGAATTCGATATCCTCGTACTCGGCCGCCACCTCGCGCGCAACACCCAGGAACATGCCGGACACGTCCTTGAGAATGTTGGCCTTGTGAACGGCGGTGACTTTCTTGCGACCGGCACGACGCGCCAGCTCAAAGGCGAAACGGATTACCCGCTCGCAACCCTTGCGGGTAACGACCATCTTGGATTCCGCTCGGCTGCCATCCGGAGCGGTAAACGCTCCTTCGGCCAGATAGGCGCCCTCGGTATTCTCCCGCACCGTGATCAGGTCGATGTTCTCGTAGCGCGAGGCCGTACCCTTGAAGCTGATCGCGGGCCGAACGTTGGCATACAGGTCGAAGTGCTTGCGCAGTGCTACGTTGAGCGACTTGAACCCCCCACCTACCGGCGTCGTGAGGGGGGCTTTCAGTGCCACCCGGTTTCGTTCGATCGACTCCAGCGTGGCGGCAGGCAGCAACTCGCCACTCTCTTCCAGGGCAGCCAGGCCAGCGGGCTGAAAGTCGTATTCCAGCCCGGCTTTCAACGTGTCAAGCACACGAAGTGTGGCATCCATGATCTCGGGGCCGATACCGTCGCCCCGAATGACGGTGATTTGCTGCGTCACGCGTGAATATCCCTGTGATTAAATCGAAGCCCGGCGGCCCGACCGGCCAACCGCGCCGATACAAACCGAAATTGACGGCGTATTATAGCGACTGAGCCCGCCCCGGTGAGTCAGACCATGGCCGCATCGGCCGGTTTGGGCAAGAGCTGACCGGGGGCCGGCGACCGACCTGTTCAGGCAGCCAGAAGGCGATCCAGGGCATCTTCCTGGTCGAGGGCATCTAGATCGTCGAAACCGCCGACATGAAAGTCACCGACAAAAATCTGCGGCACCGTTCTCTGGCCGGTGCGAGACATCATCTCAGCGCGTTTGTCGGGCTCGACATCGACCGACACCTCCGTCCACTGCACACCCTTGGCACGCAGCAGTTCACGGGCAGCGCTGCAAAACGGACAGGCTGCGGTTGCGTACATGATCACTGGCTTGTGATTCACTTCCTGAAGCTCCCGGTTGGTTCAATTACTGGCCAGGCGTCCCGGCCTACAAGGGAATGGCATAGGCCAGCCGGTCGCCATTGTGAAACTCGATCTGCTCGGTGTCGGGGTTGTAGCGCATGCGCACCTGCCCGCTGCTTCCGTCCAGGGCGATGTAATCCCCGGCAGCAATGCGAATGGCCTGGCCGGAATCGATGTGATCGACGACGATCCCGGCATGCGAGGCCGGCGCGTGCTGCGCGTACCCGAATTCCGGGCCGGCGAGAACGATACCATAACGTGGCTTGCCGGCCGGCTGCTCGTTGCTGGTCATGACACCCACACCGAATTCGGTCGGGGCGCTGCCCCCGTTCACGACGTCGATTCCGCGCACAATGGCGAATTCGTCGGACATGTTGAACCCGTTGACCTCCATACCGACGGCCGGCCGGTTGTTGTAGGTGACCGCGATGCTGTTCGAACCCCACACGATTCCCCCCTCCCCCTCATTCTCGGCGTACAGGGTGGCGCCGACCACCCGACCGCTGCCCTCCAGGCGCGCCGAGGCGCCCAGGGCTCCGGTATCGGCGTGCTCGCCTTCCGGCAGTACGGTGTAGAACGCCGAGTTGTAGTGATCATCCGTGCTTGCCGTCTTGCTCACCAGCAGCGGCGCATTGCCGGTCCCGTCCTCGAAATCCCAGATACGCAGAACCGGTTCGGTTCCGTCACCCAGCTGCAGATTCGAGCCTGCGGCGACACCCAGCATGGCCGAAAAAAAGGAGACCACGGCGACTCCACTCAGCTTCGATGTCATTGAATGCATACAGTTTCTCCATTAGCCGTTCAGATACACCAGTCCGGCTTGGGCAGGCCGCCATAAAGGCAGGCCTGACGCACCGGGCCCTCGGGAAACAGTTGATAGAGATCTCTGCTGGAGCCACCATCCCGGCGTTCACGCCAGGCTGCCACCGTGACCCGCATCAGCGGCGGATTGCCGTAGGCATGGTAGTGCTGACGAACGAATTCGATCAGCCACCAGTGATCCTCACCCAGACTGATGCCGTTGCGGGCAGCCAGGGTCGTGGCCACCTCTTGGCTCCAGTCGTCGGGATTGCACAGGAATCCGTCAGAAGTCAGCTCGATGGCGCGCTCGCCCACCCGCAGGGTTTGCGTCGCCATACTCACGGGCAAATGACTCCACGGGCGGTGTTGCAAAGGTGCCCCGCCTGTTCACGGTCCAGGGGGGATGCCGGAATGCCGGGTTCGAAATCCTCTGCACAAAGGGTGTAGTACAGGCTGGCCAGGTCGAAGTCTACGAGTTGACGCCAGCCACGCGCGAATTCGCCGACCAGCTGCCCACAGCCGCGATCACGAAAGATCACGGCCAACGGCAATTCCAGGCTGGCGCCGGCCAGCACCAGCTCGAGAATTTCCCGGCTGTCGGCCTCAGAAGGTGCGGCAGTCACGATGATCACCCAGGTCGCACCCTGCCGGGAGCCGCGCCCGGCCTCCCGGTGGCAGACCAAACGGTATCCTGTCGCGACGCGGTGCCAGAAACGCACCAGGCTGGATAATACGAACGGGGCCTCCGGCTCACCCTCATGGCGCCGCTGCCAGGCCGCCGAGCAGACCTCGAGCCGTAGCCCGCGAGCGGCCAGACGTTGCCAGCTCCCGGCTGCCGCGCCGCAAGCATGATCGACACCAGCACCATGAAAGAAGACAACCACCTCTCCTTTGCATCCGCGAAGCGCCACGAGCGCCTCATGCTGCGCATTTTCTGCCTCAACCGATTGCGGTTCGGCCCTGATCAGCATGATCGAGTTGTCGTCATTCGTTGCTTGCATCAAACTGTAGTGCGGACCCGGATTCCTCAGGATTGAAACAACACCGATGATTTTCGGTCTTAACAGAGCATGAAAAGACTGCTTGCACAACTGGCGCTGATGGCTGCCATTGTATCGCTGGCCAGCCTGGCCGGGGCGCAATCGCTGAAACTGCCCGACATGGGAGGTACATCCACGCGTGTCCTGTCCCCCGAGGACGAGCGAACGTTCCCCAAGGATTTCGAACGCTATCTGCGCGCCAGCCAGTTGCTGATCGAGGATCCGATGATCCGCAGTTACTTCGAGGACATGGGCTACCGGCTGGTCTCGCATTCGAGTCGACCGTCCTCGGGCTTTCATTTCTTCGTGCTCGACGAACCGTCGATCAATGCTTTCGCCGCCCCCGTCGGCGTCATCGGACTACATACGGGGCTGATCCTGGCCGCACATAACGAAAGCGAAGTCGCCGGTGTCGTCGCCCATGAAATCGCCCACGTCACCCAGGACCACCTCGCCAGAAGCGTGGAACAGGCCCAGCAGGTGTCCGTACCGACCATGCTGGCCACCATCGGCCTTGCCCTCGCCGCAGGCGCCGCAGGCGCTGGTGCCGATGCCGGCCAGGCCATCATCATGAGCGGAATGGGACTGGCCCAACAATTTCAGATCACCCATACACGCCAGAACGAAGCCGAAGCCGACCGCATCGGCATCGGGCTTCTGGCCGCCGCGGGCTACGATCCGCAAGGCATGGTCCGCTTTTTCGAAAGGCTGAACATGCACGCCCGGGCCATGGGACAGGGACCACCGGAATACCTTCGTACCCACCCGCTGACTGTCAACCGCATCGCCGAGGCCCGTGACCGAGCCGAGAATCTCCATCCACGTGATCGTCGGGAGAGCGATGCATTCCATTTCGTGCAGTCCCGGTTGCGTGCCCAGGTGGTTCAGCGCCCCGAACAGGCCGAACAGTTTTTCCTCGCCCGTATCAACGACGGCACCCGACCCGAGGCAGCCATGCGCTACGGGCTGGCCCTGACCCTGATTCGGGATCGTCGCCTGGAAGGTGCCGGTGAGCAAATCGAATGGCTCCTTGAGGCCGATCCTGACAGCCAGATCTACCAACTCCTCGAAGCCGACTGGCTGCTGGCCAGTGGTGAACTGGACAAGAGCCTGGAACGGCTCGAAGCGCTCTACAGCAAGTACTCCGGCAGTCGTCTCGTTACCACCCAGTACGCCGAGGCACTGATGCACGAACGCGATCCCGAAAAAGCGGCCCGGGCAGCCGAGATTCTGCGCCGACACCTGCGGCGGCATCCCGACGACCTCCCTATGACCGAGTTGTATGCGCGAGCCGCTGATCGTGCCGGCGAACCAGTGCGGGCAACCGAGGCCCTGGCCGAGAGCTATTACATGCGGGGCGGCATCTACGAGGCCATCGAACAGCTGGAGCGCGTTACCCAGCGCGATGACCTCGACTACTACCAGCGAGCCCGGGTCAACGCTCGCATAGACGAACTTCGTGCCGAACAGGTGCGTCTGGGTGGCCGTCGCCCATGATCTGATCGGCGTCAACAATTCGTCACCGCATCACGCTATGGTGGGACCTGGTACAACCTGTAGCGCCCTGCATGTCAACGCATTCCCGTGGCAATCGGACACGAATCGGACAACCCATCGACACCCCGGACCGCTGGGAGCATGACGAACTGGATGACGACGGCCTGCTGCTCAACCGGGAAATCAGCCTGCTCACATTCACCCGAAGGGTGCTCGAGCTGGCCCGCGACGAGCGTGTTCCCCTGCTGGAACGGCTGCGCTTCCTTTGCATTTCCTGCACCAACCTGGATGAATTCTTCGAGGTCCGGGTGGCTGCCATTCGCCAACGCATGCAGCACGGGGCGAACCAGCCCGGACCGGACGGACTGACCCCACGCGCCACGCTTGCGGCGATCCGCGAGAACGTGGAGGCAATGGTCGAGGCCCAGTACCGGGTACTCAACCGCGAACTGATGCCGGCCCTGGCCGAGCAGGAAATCCATATTGTCCGGCGCGGTGACTGGACCCGGCGCCAGCGCCGCTGGTTGCATCACCATTTTCGCCGCCAGATCATGCCGGTACTCAGCCCACTCGGCCTGGATCCCGCGCACCCATTCCCGCGCATCCTCAACAAGAGTCTCAATTTTGCCGTTGCCGTGGAGGGGCGGGACGCCTTCGGTCGCGACAGCGGCATGGCACTGGTGCGGGCGCCACGTTCGCTGCCGCGCATCATACGCATACCCCGCAGTTACTCGCGCGGCCCGGACGATTTCGTCTTCCTGTCATCGATCATCCATGCCTTCATCGACGAGCTGTTCCCCGGCATGAACGTACGTGGCAGCTACCAGTTCCGGGTCACACGCAACAGTGAATTGTTCGTCGATGAAGAGGAGATCGAAGATCTTGCACGGGCCCTGGAAGGCGAACTCATGGAGCGCGGTTTTGCCGAAGCCGTGCGCTTGGAGGTCGCCGACAATTGCCCCGAATCGATCGTTCGTTTCCTCTCGACTCGCTTCGGTCTCAGCGACGAGGACACCTATCGCTGCGACGGCCCGGTCAATCTCAACCGCATGGTCGCCGTGGCCGACCTGACCGACCGGCCCGACCTGAAGTATCCACCGTTTCAGCCGCGTGTACCCCGGGCGCTGGAACACGGCGAGCCGTTCACGGCCATTCGCCGGCACGACTGGATGCTCCACCACCCCTACGACAGCTTCCAGCCTATCCTGGACCTGGCACGACAGGCCGCTGTGGACCCAAAGGTTCTGGCAATCAAGCAAACCCTTTATCGCACCGGCGCCGACTCCGCCCTCGTGAATGTGCTCATCGAAGCCGCGCGGGCCGGCAAGGACGTCACCGTGGTCGTCGAGTTGCGGGCCCGCTTCGACGAAGAAGCCAACATCACCCTGGCTACGCGACTTCAGGAGGCTGGCGTTCAGGTGGTTTACGGCGTGGTCGGCCACAAGGCTCATGCCAAGATGATGCTGATCGTGCGTCGTGAAGGAACCCAGCTGCGACGCTACGCGCATCTCGGTACCGGCAACTACCACCAGGGCACGGCAAAGGCCTATACCGACTGGAGCCTGATCACTGCCAACACCGAGCTTTGCCAGGACGTTCACCGGATCTTCCAGCAATTAACTGGCCTTGGACGTGTCCAGACCCTCAATCTGCTGGTGCAATCGCCGTTCGGATTGCACGAATTTCTGCTCGAACGAATTGACCGGGAGGCCGAAAATGCAAGGCAGGGCAAGCCTGCTGGGATATCGGCGAAGCTCAATGCCCTGACCGAGCCCGAGATCATCCGTGCGCTTTACCGCGCCTCACGCGCAGGCGTTACCATCCGACTGGTCGTGCGCGGCATCTGCTGCCTGCGGCCGGGTGTACCCGGACTGTCGGACAATATACGGGTGCGATCGATACTGGGACGTTTCCTGGAACACAGCCGTGTCTACCACTTCGTCAATGACGACCAGCCCGAAACCTATGGATCCAGTGCCGACTGGATGGAACGCAATCTATTCCAGCGGGTGGAAGCCTGCTTCCCGATTCTGGATGAACAGGCCGCGCAACGAATCCGATCGGAGAGTTTCGATCTTGCTTTCGACGACACCACACGGGCCTGGGAACTCATGCCCGACGGCACCTACGAGCTGTGCGAGCCACCGGGCGACAGCGGTACCGACCTTCAGCAACGATTGATCGGCCAGGCCAATGAAGATTGAGCAGAACCTGTACGCCGCCATAGACCTCGGCAGCAACAGCTTCCACATGCTGGTGGCCCGGCGCGAGCATGGAGAACTGCGGGTCATTGACCGCATCAAGGACATGGTGCGACTGGGCGGAGGCATCGACGAAAAAGGCCGTCTCGACCCGGACACCCAGCGACGCGCACTGGCCAGCCTGGCCCGCTTCGGTCAACGAATTGCCGCCATACCCGGAAACCAGGTCCGGGCAGTCGGTACGCAGGCCTTCAGGCAACTGGAAAATCCGGCTGCCTTCCTGGTCGTCGCCGAAACTGCACTGGGCTGTTCGATCGATATCGTCAGCGGACGTGAAGAAGCTCGCCTGGTTTACCTGGGTGTCAGTCAGGCCATTTCGCACAGCGACCGCCGCCTGGTGATCGATATCGGCGGCGGCTCCACCGAACTGGTGATCGGCGAAACACTGGATCCGCTGTTGACTGAAAGTATCGCGGTCGGCTGTGTTTCGATGACGCGACGGGTCTTTCCCGATGGCCGACTGGAACCGGAGGCCTGGCGGCAGGCGGTGCAAGCAGTTGAGGACGAACTGCTTGAGCTCGGTAGCGAGCTTCGCCAGCTTGGTTGGCAGCAGGTCGTCGGCAGTTCAGGGACGATCCGCGCCCTGGAAGCAATGGCCACGAGCCAGAGAAAAGAGGCAACTGCCCGCATTTCGCTGGCCGAGGTCGAGTCATTGCGCAAAGCCATGCTCTCGGCAGGCCACATCGACCAGCTCGAGCTGCCTGGCCTGTCTGAACGACGGCGGCCCGTGATCGCCGGCGGTGCGGTCATTCTGGAAGCCGTGATGAGACATCTGGGACTGGAAACGATGGAGGTCTCTCCCCACGCATTGCGCGAGGGTGTACTGCATGACCTGCTCGGACGCCTATCCCGTCAGGACCCCCGAGTGCGCACGGTCGCGGCAATGGCCAGCCGATACCAGTGTGATCCGCAACAGGCCGGCCGGGTTCGTGCCTGGGCCCAGCAGGCTGCTGATCAAGCAGCCGCCGACTGGCAGCTGACTTCAACCCACCTCGAGTTGCTGGACTGGGCCTGCCAACTGCATGAGCTGGGGCTCGCCATCTCCCATGATCGGCATCACGTTCACGGTGCCTACGTGATTCAGCACGCCGACATGCCCGGCTTCAGTCGCCAGGAACAGGAATTCCTGGCCGCCCTGCTTGCCGCCCAAAGACAACGCCTGGACCCCGATATCGTCGAACGGCAGCCCGCACGCCTGCGCACGCCGCTGCGCCGCCTGATTGCCATACTGCGCCTGGCCGTCACCATCTGTCGCTCCCGCCTCGACACTGACGTCCCCGAATTCGTGCTCGAGACCGGGGATCGACAGCTCCTGCTGCGATTGCCAAATGGCTGGATCGAGGCACACCCCCTGTCAGCGCGCGGATTGTCCTACCAGCAGCGCCAGCTTGAGAAACTGGACCAGCACCTCGAAATAGGCCTCTTGTCCGCAGAAAAGTGACTCGGCCCATGAACTCGTGGCATCCCACGGCGGCAACCGCCACACTCCAACGTCGCGCCGAGCTGATAGCCGGTATTCGGTCTTTCTTTGCCGACCGGGGCGTCACCGAAGTCACCACCCCGGTCATCACTGGCAATGGAGTCACTGACCCGAACATTGCCAGCATCGAACTGGCCAACGGCTCGGGATACCTGCGCACGTCTCCCGAGTACTGGCACAAACGCCTGCTCGCAGCCGGATTCGGAGACCTCTACGAATTGGGGCCCGCGTTTCGCGACGGCGAGAGCGGACGACTGCATCAGGCCGAATTCACCTTGCTGGAATGGTACCGGTGCGACTGGGGCTGGCGGCAACTGGCAGACGAAGTCGTGGCCCTGATCCGTCGAACTCTCGCCCGCTCCGGGAATGAACTCTCGATACGCTACATATCGTGGAACGATTGCTTCCGCGAATCTCTGGGGGTCAACGGGCTGACTGCCGATGACCAGGAATTGCGTCGGCTTGCCGCCGACGCTCCATCCGGCTGCAGCCGCGACATGCTGCTCGATTTCCTGTTCGCGACCCGGATCCAGGCCTCATTCCCCGACGACCGCATCACCGTCGTTTACGACTATCCCGCGGCACAGGCCGCACTCGCGCGGCTCAACCCCGCCGACCCGGCGGTAGCCGAGCGCTTCGAGGTCTTTGCCGGAACGCTGGAACTGGCCAACGGGTACCACGAATTGCAGGATGCGCGAGAGCAACTGGCACGGTTTGAACAGGACAATCGGATCCGGGCTGAATTGAACCGCCGCGAAATGCCGATCGATCACGACTTGCTTGCCGCGCTCGAATCCGGCCTCCCGGATTGCTCCGGAGTAGCGCTGGGCGTGGATCGATTGCTGATGGCGGCGCTCGGAGCTGCGAACATTATCGAGATGCTGCCGTTTCGGCCCGGATATCGACAATAGACAGGCCGGCCGGCAACCGCTCGCCAATGCGATCTGCAAGGCGCTGCAAGGCCAGTTGCATCCGTTCCGAAACGACCAGCCTGTTGGGATAGATCAATCGGTGGATTTCCGAAACCGGCATCTCGAAACGTTCCCCTTCGGCACACACCAGAACGAGCATGTCGTAATCGAACTCACGAAGTTCGACCACAGTCTCGAGAAGTTCATCGGGAATATCCTCGCGCAAGGAGTGATCATCGGCCGCACTCACGCCCAACAGGTATCCGTGACGCCAACCGCCATCCATCGACTCGACTCTCACAAGGCTGAGCGGCCGGCTACTTGCCAGCACGGGTTCACCACTAGTTGGGACGGATGCACGACGTACGGGCTCGAGAACCCGTTCGGTCTCGCTCCCGGGCGCCATGTATATCAACTCCTCAACCGGGCCAGGCCAGAGCGGCTCCAGCACATGACGTGCTGGCCAGGCGATCAGAACGGCGATCAGGGCAAGAAGTGCAAGGCCAGCGGTGAAGCTGCGCAGCACGGCCTTAACAAAAGCTGGCATCATAGGAGAAAATATAGCACGATAAAAACGGGATCCTTATCGTCCGGCTCCGGCAGGGGGCACGTCAGGGAGCGGCAAGGACGATGGTCACAGGAACAGACTGCCGGAGCGATCATGCAAGACGCGATCAAGGTGCGGCCCGCCCGCACCACCGAAATTGCGACATTGGCCAAACTGGTCGAGACACGCCTGCCCGACATGATGTCGGGTAACAATTGGGCCGACAACATCGAAGCTCGCCTGGCCAGCCTTGTTCCCGACCAGGCCTTGCTGGTTGCCACGCGTGGTTCACGATTGGCCGGCATGATCGCTCTGGACATCGACCATCACCGAATAGTCGCCTGCTACCTGGACCCCGAGAACGCCTCACCGACCACACCCAAGGAATTATTCCGGAACGTCGAGAAAGTGGCCCTGATTTTCGGCATCCGCACACTGTTCGGAGTTGCCCGTCGTCGCGTTTCGGGTTTCATGAAATCGCTGGGCTACGAAATCACCCCCGGCACCAGCCCCGAAGCGGACACCGTCGAGATCAGCAAGAATCTGCTGGCCGAGGCCGATGAAGAGCTGATCAGGATCATCGAGCACTGCGATCGCCTCGGAATCCCGGAGAACTACGGTGCCGTTCATCGCATGCCCCTGGTCCGGGACGCCACCGAGCTGGTCGAGGCCGGCCGTGACATCTTCAACCGGGAACAGCGCCTGATGCCGCCGGCGGCCGACGCATGGGCAAGAATGAAGGTGGCAGCCGCCAATGCCGGCATCGATCTGCAACTGGTATCCGCCTACCGCAGCATCGGCTACCAGACCAACATCCTCAAGAAGAAGCTCGGCGAAGGCCAGTCACTCAAGCGCATCCTTCGGGTTTCGGCCCCACCGGGATACAGCGAGCACCACAGTGGTCGTGCCATCGACCTGACCACGCATGGCTGCAAGCCGCTGGAAGAGGACTTCGCCAAGACCAGGGCCTACGACTGGCTGCGAGCCAACGCTCGCTTTTTCGGCTTCCGTGAGTCGTACCCCAAGAACAACCGTCATCAGCTGGCCTGGGAGCCGTGGCACTGGTACTACTTCAAGACCTGATGCCCTGCCAGGCCTCCAGCGCCCGTTGCCGCGACCTCTTCAGATCGACGCAGGGCAGCGGATAGCCGAAGTGGTTCGACTCGCGCGGATTCAGCGGCTGATGGATCTGCTTGCCTTTTCGATCCGCCAACTCCGGACACCAGCGCCGCACGTAGCGTCCGTCCGGATCGAATTTCTCCCCCTGCAGTAGCGGATTGAACACCCGAAAGTACGGCGCCGCATCGGCACCGCAGCCGGCCGTCCATTGCCATCCCTGCGTATTGTTGGCCAGGTCGGCATCGACCAGCGTATCCCAGAACCAGCGCGCGCCCTCCTGCCAGGGAACCAGCAGGTTCTTGGTCAGAAACGAAGCGACGACCATGCGAACCCGGTTATGCATCCAGCCGGTGGCCCAGAGTTCGCGCATGCCGGCATCAACCAATGGGATGCCGGTGGAGCCGCGCTGCCAGGCTTCAAGATCGACACGGTAATCGGCACGCCGGCGCCACGGGAATGACTCGAAGGCCGGATTGAGCGGCTTGTCGGCAAGCTGCGGGTAGTGGAACAGCAAATGCGTGGAAAATTCCCGCCAAGCGATTTCGCGAAGATAGGACCAGCGCCCCTTGCCGGTCGGCAGTTCCCCGGACTCCTCCAGCGCTCGTGCGATCTGTGCCGGAGAGAGTTCGCCGAAATGCAGGTGAGGAGACAGTCGGGAAGTGCCCTCGATGTCGGGCCGATCGCGGCGACTGTCATAGTCACCTACCGCCTCCTGGGTGAAATACTGAAGTCGACGCCTTCCACCCAGCTCGCCGGGCGACCAGTGGTTCTTGAACCCATCGGCCCAGCCCAGGCTCGGCAGCAGTTCAAGCTCTTCGAGCTCAAGGCTGGCCGGCCAGCGCTTCGGTGCAGCGAGCTGACGCGGCTCCGGGCACGCCGCAGACGCCGTCCACCGCTTCTGCATCTGTTTCCAGAACGGCGTGAAAACCCGGTACGGAGTACCGTCCTCCTTGCACAGCTGCCACGGCTCGAACAGCAGGCTGCCGTTGCAGCTCTCGACTGTCAGCCCATCTGCACGCAGCGCCCGCTTGATGGCACGATCGCGCTCGACCAGCGCAGGCTCGTAGACCCGATTCCAGTAGACTGCCTCGGCACCGCTGGCATTGCGGATGCGCCGCAGCACTTCGAGGGAGTCACCACGCACAATCACCAGCGCACTGCCACGCTCACGCAGTCTCTGACTGAGCTCGGCCAGTGAATGATGCAACCACCAACGACTGGCGGCACCGCGGGCCCAGTCTCCCTCGGCGGCCGCATCGTCGATGAAAACCGGGACGATGCACTCGTGGTCGCGACGCGCCCGATCCAAAGCGGGATGGTCGGACAGGCGCAGGTCGCGCCGGAACCAGACGATGGCGGTAGAGGACATGACTCGATGATGGCAGGGAGCGCGTCAAAACGCCATCAAAGCGCCGGCCTCCACCCCGGGTTGCTCAAGGCTTAACGGGAACTTCCACGCCGCTGCTGGCGCATGGCGTCGGAACGCCTGGCCTCCAGCGCCTCGAGATAGCCGTCCTCCAGCCCGGTGACGTACTCACCGCTGAAACAGGAACTGTCGAAGCCGGTCAGCTTGTCGTTCTTGCCGCGCACCGCCCGCTCCAGGTCGGCAAGGTCCTGGTAAATCAGCCGATCGGCACCGATCCGCTGGCAGATTTCTTCCTCGCTGCGGCCCGACGCAATGAGCTCGCTGGCCGCCGGCATGTCGATCCCGTAGACGTTGGGATAGCGCACCGGCGGCGAGGCCGAAGCCAGGTAGACCTTTTTTGCACCGGCCTCGCGCGCCATCTGGATGATCTGCTTGGAGGTCGTGCCGCGCACGATGGAGTCATCAACCAGCAACACGTTCTTGTTGCGAAACTCCAGCGAAATCGTATTGAGCTTGCGTCGCACCGACCGTGCGCGTTCTTCCTGCCCCGGCATGATGAAAGTCCGACCGATGTAGCGGTTCTTCATCAGGCCCTCCCGGTACTTGACCTCCAGCATGTGCGCCAGCGGCAGACAGGCCGTGCGGGAGGTATCGGGCACGGGAATGACCACGTCGATATCGTGGTCGGGCCATTCTTTCAGGATTCGCGCGGCCAGCGCCTCACCCATGCGCAGGCGCGCCTTGTAGACCGACAGGTCGTCGATCATGGAATCGGGCCGGGCGAAGTAGACGAATTCGAACATACAGGGGCTGTAGGCCTCGGCATGTTCGCTGACATGCCGATGAACTTCCCCGTCGAGCGTGATCAACACGCTTTCTCCCGGTGCCAGGTCACCGACCAGCTCGAAGTCAAGGATATCGAGCACCACCGACTCCGAAGCCATGATGTACTCCGGCCCCTCCGGTGATTCACGACGCCCAAGCACGATGGGCCGGATGCCGTGCGGATCACGAAAGCCGAGCAGCCCGACACCGGCGATCACCGCTACCGTGGCGTAACCGCCCCGGCAACGACGATAGACACCGTCGACGGCGGCAAATACGTCGCGGGGGTAGATCCCGTTGTGGGTGTGCTGATCAAGCTCATGGGCGAGGCAATTGAGCAATACCTCGGAATCCGACTCGGTGTTGATGTGACGGCGATCTTCCTCGAACAGCTCACGGCTGAGCTTATCGCTGTTGATGAGGTTGCCGTTGTGACCCAGTGCGATGCCGCACGGCGAGTTCACGTACATCGGCTGAGCCTCGTCCGGTCGGTCCAGCCCGGCCGTCGGATAGCGCACGTGACCGATTCCGAAATCGCCGGTCAGCCCGACGACCGATTCCTCCGAAAAGACATCGCGCACCAGACCGATACCGCGCGCCGAGCGCATCCGGCCATCGTCCAGCGTCGTCATTCCCGCGGCGTCCTGACCACGGTGCTGAAGAATGGTCATCGCATCATACAGGCGGGCAGCGACCGGCGATCGACCCGCGATTCCAACTATTCCACACATTTTTAGGTTTCGGTCTCCGTTGCGGACTCAACCGGCAGGTAGGCCTGTATGGATTCGGGAAAAAACCCGACCAGCCAGGTGCCCAGCCGTTCAAACTCGGGCAGCAGGGTCGACTCCTGCCACCAGGGATCTTCAACAAATGGCGTGAACGTTGCCACGATCACGCCGACGGTCACGATGGCGACCCCCCTGAGGGCGCCGAACAGTCCACCAAGCAGTCGATCCGTGCCGGTCAGTCCGGTGCCCGCCACCAGCTTGCCGAGCAGATAATTGACCAGCCCACCGACCACCAGCACCAGCACGAACACGCCAACAAACGCCACGATCACCCGCACCGAAGGCACTTCGATCAGGTCATCGAGCCGCATCGAAAGCGGTCCGGCAGCCTGCAAGGCCGCGTAGGCGGCGGCGACCCACACCAGCAAGGAAAATGCCTCGCGGATGAAGCCCCGGAACAGGCTGACCAGCATCGATACCAGGCAAATGCCCAGGATCGCGTAATCGGCCACACTCATGGATGACTGACCACGATCCCCTCGAGCCCTGCTTCGTCCCTCAGGCGCTCTTGCAGCGATTCGGCCTGCTCACGTTCACCGAAACTGCCGACACGCACCCTGTGGATGGTGCGCCCGCCGGATTCCTCGGAGTAGACGAAGGCATCGTGATCCAGCTCGGTCAACTGGGCAACCAGCCGATCGGCGTTGTTGCGACTGGCGAATGAACCCACCTGAACGGCATATCCGGAGCGCTCGGTGACCGCGGCCGCCGGAACATCGACCGAGCGAACCACCGGCTCCACACCGGCAACGGTCGTGGCAATCTGACCACGTGCTGTATCCGCATCGGAACGGCTGCCATACGGGCCGGTGCGCAAACGCCAGAGTTCACTCTGATCGCGCGTCATCGCTTCCAGGGCGACGACGTGACCAAGCTCCTCGAGCTGCGCACCGATACGCTCTGCCGTTTGCCGGTTACTGAACACGGCCACCTGGACCATCCAGTCTCCCTCGGCATCCGCCTCGGCAACCGCGGGCTCGGGGTCGGATTCAAGCTCGGGTTCCGGTTCAGGCTCCAGTTCAGGTTCAGGTTCCGGCTCAGCGATGGGCTCAAGCTCGGGCTCGGGGATCACCTCAGGCTCGGGTTCTCGCTCGACCTCCGGTTCAGCTTCAGGTTCAGGCTCCGGCACCACAACTGGTTCCGAAGCGGGTTGCGTCAGTTCCGGTTCGGGCTCCACCTGCTCTGGCGGCTCGGCCTCAGTGTCTCGCGGCGGCCTGCGTGCCTGATCCGGATCCAGCGGCAACCGCCGCACCTCCCGCTGACCATTCGGGCGTTCCGGCAGATCCAGAGCCAATTGACGTGGAGCACGCTCATCCTCGCCGCCATCGAACAGCATCGGCAGGAAAATCACGGCCAGGGCGATCAGGATGGAGGCGCCGATCAGGCGCTGCTTGAGAACCTTGTCCATAAGCTAGTGTACCCCGCCACTCGTTCTGTAACTTTCAGCGAGTCGGAAAGCGCTTAGCTGCAAGGCATGTCTCGCAGGGAATGGCCGTAGCCCTTTCCAAGAGAAACAACTCCGCAGATGAGCGCTTTCCGGCTCGCCCTTCGGGAGCGCGCCTGAGCCGACATTGCGGCGTTGCGCCCCTTGCAAAGGGCTACGGCCATTCACTGCGGGACGCGCCTTGCACTGTCGGCTCAGGCGCGCTCTGAATGTTACACAATGAGTGGCGGGGTACACTACTAGCCTTGATGCATCAGGGTGGGCCAAGCCTCGGCCACGGTTCGAAACGAGCCGAATACGACAATCCGGTCGTTCCGGCCCGCCCGCTCAAGGGCAAGCTCGACTGCCCGGGGTACGGATTCTACCGTCTCCCGCCGTCCGGAAACAGGAATTTGCGCAAGTTCTGCATCGATGGCGGCTGCCGACAAGCCACGGTCATCGTCGATCCCGGCCACCAGCCAGTCGCTGAAGCAGCCATCCAGGGCACGGCCGATAGCCCGGATATTCTTTCCGGCCAGCGCGCTGAAAACGGCGTAACTGCGTCCCGGGAACTCGCCCAACGCCCTTGCCAGTTCCCGCGCGGCCGCCCCGTTATGTGCCACGTCAACATAGACAGCCGGCTCCTCGGACAGGCGCTGGAAGCGCCCGGGGAGGCGCGCGCTGGTCAAGCCGCGACCCATCGCCGCTTCACTCAGCCCGAGGCGCTCACCAAGCGCCGACAGTGCCGTCACCGCGCAGGCTGCATTTGCCGCCTGCCACTGCCCGGACATGAGCGGATGCGGCAAACTGAAAAGACGCTTGTCGACCCGGACATGCAAGCGCTCTCCGGCGCGTCGCCAGGTGAAGTCTCGCCCGGCCATGATCGATTTAGCGCCGATACGCTGCAAGGCCTCTTCCAGGGCCGGCGGTCGACGCTTTTCCCCCACGATCACCGGCCGACCCGCACGAGCCACACCGGCCTTCTCTCGCGCAATGTCGGCCCGAGTCGGGCCCAGCCAGTCGGTGTGATCGAGTGCGATGGAGGTGATCACGGCAACATCGGCGTCGATCACGTTGACCGCATCGAGACGACCGCCCAAACCGACCTCCATCAGCATGACATCCGGGTCTGACTCCCGCGCCAGCACCAGGGCCGCCAGCGTGACATGCTCGAAATAGGTCAGCGCAATCTCGCCGCGCGCCCGCTCGACCGACTCCAGCGCCCCGACAATGTCGGCGGCCGGAGCCGGTTGACCGGCAACGCGCATGCGCTCGCCAAACTCAACGAGGTGAGGTGAAGAATAAGCGAAGGGTTTGAGCCCGGCAGCCAGGGCCATGGCCTCGAGCATGGCGACGACCGAACCCTTGCCGTTCGTCCCAGCCACGGTGATGACCGGGCAATCGGGTCCATTGGGAGTCAGACGACGGTATACGGTACGAACCCGGTCCAGCCCAAGATCAATGCGCGATTCGGGGCTGCGACGATCCAGCCGTGCCAGCCAGTCGGCGAGTGCCTTATCGGTCAAGGCTGGCGTCCCGGTGTCAGTCCTGCTGCTCGTCGGGAGAATCGACCAACTCGCCTTCCCGCACACTGTCACGTGAACTTCCGTGCAGCATCGACAGCAGACTATAGATCCGCTGGCGAAGTTCGCGCCGGTCGACGATCTGGTCAATGGCACCCTTTTCCAGCAGGAACTCCGAGCGCTGGAAGCCTTCAGGCAACTTTTCGCGAACGGTCTGTTCGATGACGCGTGGGCCGGCGAAACCGATCAGTGCATTGGGTTCAGCGATATTGACATCCCCCAGCATCCCGAGGCTGGCGGAAACCCCACCGGTCGTCGGATGGGTCAACACCGAGATATAGGGCAGACCAGCCTCAGCCATCCGCGCCAGCCCGGCGGAGGTCTTGGCCATCTGCATCAGCGAGAACAGGCCTTCCTGCATGCGTGCCCCGCCGGATGCACTGAAGCAGACCAGCGGCAAGCCGTGCTCGAGGCACTCGCGAGTGGCCAGGGCGAAGCGCTCACCGACGACCGAGCCCATCGAGCCGCCCATGAAGCGGAAATCGAAGGCACAGGCCACCAGTTCCATTTCCAGCAGTTGACCACGCAGTGCAATCAGGGCGTCGCGCTCACCGGTCGCCTTCTGGCTGGCATTGATGCGATCACGGTACTTCTTGGTGTCGCGAAACTTGAGCATATCGACCGGAGACAGATCCGCGCCGAGTTCAACGTGGTTACCTTCATCGAGAAAGGCTTCCAGGCGCGCCCGCCCGGTCAGCGACATGTGGTGGTCGCACTTCGGGCAGACATGAAGATTTCGCTCCAGTTCGGGACGGTAGAGCACGGCATCGCAGGCCTTGCACTTGGTCCACAGGCCGTCGGGCACCTTGCGGGTCTTGCCGCCTTCGGTGCGAATGCGCGCGGGCATGAGTTTCTGAAACCAGCTCATTTCAGGCAGTCAACGTTTGTTGTTTGGTTCGTGAAGACGCGCTATTGTCCATCGCCTCGCGGATCGGGGCAAGGTATTCCCGTGTGACGGCTACTGCAGCTTCGGTACCCTGACACTCTCCAAGCCGACTGACCAGCGCCGAACCGATCACCACGGCATCGGCGGCTCGCGCGGTGGCGGCCGCCTGCTCGGGCGTGCGGATACCGAAACCGACCGCCACCGGCAGATCCATCCGCGCACGGATGCGCTTGACGGCGGGGCCGAGCGAATCCGTATCAAGCGTGGCGGCACCGGTCACCCCCTTGATGGAAACGTAGTAGACGAATCCGCCGGCCAGTTGCGCCGTGCGCTCGAGCCGCGACTCGGTCGTCGTCGGCGCGACCAGAAAGATCTGGTGCAAGTCCTTGCCGGCGAGGGTCGCGCGCATGTCGGCGGCTTCTTCGGCCGGACAATCGACGATCAGCAGGCCATCAACCCCAGCCTCGGCCGCCTCGTCGACGAAACGCTCCAGTCCCCGTCGCTCGATGGGGTTGATGTAGCCCATCAGGATGACCGGCGTATGCGCATCGTCACGTCGGAACTCGGCCACCATGGCCAGCACCTCGTCGAGATGCGTGCCCTGCTCCAGCGCCTTCGCGCAGGCTTCCTGGATCACCGGACCGTCGGCCATGACGTCGGAAAACGGCATACCCAGCTC
>SKXY01000088.1 GCA_007128175.1 Wenzhouxiangella sp.
CTCACTGCCAAGAGTCTTTGACGCGACTCAGTCCGGCTCCGGGGCGTCCGCGCAAGCGGAGCAGTCCGGATCGGCAACCAGCCGGGTAGTCCGAAAGGTTCCGGCCAGGGCATCGTAGTGCACTAGCCGCGACACCAGCGGCTGCCCGATGTCGAGCAACAGCTTGAGGGTTTCGGTCGCCTGCAGGGTGCCGATAACACCCGGCATTACGCCAAGCACCCCCGCCTCGGCGCAGTTCGGAGCGTCCGCGGCGAGTGGTGGCTCCGGAAACAGGCAGCGATAGCAGGCCTCGTTACCGGCTGCCGGATGAAACACGGCCACCTGCCCGACGAAGCGCAGGACGGCCCCGTAGACCAGCGGTATTCCCAGGCGTATGCAGGCATCGTTGAGCAGGTAGCGCGTCGGGAAATTGTCGGAGCCGTCGAGCACCACGTCATGCCCGGACAACAACTCGTCGGCATTGTCCTTGGTCAACCGCGCGGCAATGGTTCGTATCTCGATATCCGGATTGAGAGCATGCAGGCGCTGGGCGGCCGATTCGGTCTTGGCGTGTCCCACCAGGTGGTCACTGTGCAGGATCTGCCGCTGGAGATTCGAACGTTCAACGACATCGTCATCGATCAGGGTGATGTGCCCTACCCCGACGGCAGCCAGGTACAGGGCGGCGGGAGAACCCAACCCACCGGCACCGGTGATGAACACACGACTGTCCAGCAGTTTTTTCTGCCCCCTTTCCCCGACTTCGGCGATGGCCAGGTGGCGCTGGTAGCGCGACCGGGCAGCGTCATCGAGCAATGAGGGGCGACGCACCGGCAAACCACGGGCACGCCACGCGTTGTACCCACCCTCTAGGTTTAGAACGTTGGCATAGCCCATGTCCGACAGCGCGCCGGCCGAAATGGCCGAGCGATCGCCGCCGGCGCACATCAGGATCAGCGTACGATCCGCACTCGGGACATGCCGGCCGATGTCCAATTCGAGCATGCCTCGCTCGATCAGCAAGGCGCCGGGCACCGTGCCCTCGCGCGTCTCCCAGGATTCCCGGATGTCGATGATGACGGCATCGCCCTCAATCATGTCCCGGGCCTTGTCCGGCGACACACTCGGCACCCGTTGCCGGAGCCTGTCGAGGTAGCGACCCAGTCGGTCAGCGTTTTCTTTGCTTGCGTCGGACAAACTTCTTCAACCGCCTGCGTTTCTGGATTTGCCGTGGCGAGAGCTTGTTGGTTCGCCCGGCATAGGGATTTTCACTCTCGCGAAAGACCAGGCGTACCGGCACCCCGGTCAGATCGAAGTGCTTCCTGAAAGTATTGACCAGATACCGACGATATTGATCCGGTACGTGCTCGGTCCGATTGCCGTGGATTACGACCCGGCTTGGAAAGTGACCACCGCCGTGCGCATAGCGCAGCTTGGGGGCCAATCGCCTAATGGACGGCGGCGGATGAGCCTCGACAGCCTTTCGCAATGCCCGGGTCAGAGCCGACGTGGACAACTCCGCCATCCCGACCTCGTTGACATGCTCGATGGCATCAGTCAGTTCGCCCAGACCGCTGCCATGCAGCGCCGAAAGGGTGACCACCGGGGCGAACCGTGCGAAATCCAGCCGCTCGGCGACCTCGACCAATACCTTGCGCCGTGCGTCTTCATCGATGGCATCCCACTTGTTGAGCACGATGATCAGTCCGCGGCCGGCTTCCATGACATGGCCGGCCAGGCGCGCGTCCTGCTCGGTGATGCCTTCCAGGCTGTCGCAGACCAGGCAGACGATACGCGCTTTCTCGACTGACTGAAGGGCCTTGATGGTACTGAACCTTTCGATGCCCTCGTGGCTGCCACGACGCCGCCGGATACCCGCCGTGTCGACCAGGTGGTAAGTGACGCCATCGCGCTCGACGGTTGCATGGATGGGATCACGCGTTGTCCCTGGCACGGGCGTGGCCAGGGCCCGTTCTTCGCCCAGCAAACGATTGAGCAAGGTTGACTTCCCGGCATTGGGACGACCGATCAACGCCAGCCGGATGCCATCCTCTGGCAACTCTTCGGAGCCTTCTTCCTCCGGCAAGCGCGACGACAACAGGCGCTCCAGGTAACCCAGGCCATGCCGGTGACTGGCTGCGATGCCACAGACCTCCCCCATACCCAGTTCGGCGGCCTCTGCAATCGCCATGTCCCGATCGATACCATCGGTCTTGTTGACCACGTGAATGACCGGCTTGTCGAGTGCGCGCAGCTCCGAGGCGATCTGATGTTCAATCGGCAGCACGCCGGCCCGGCCGTCGGTGATCAACACCAGAATGTCGGCCTCCTTCATCGCCTGGCGAGTCTGCACCTGAGCACCGCTCTCCACCTCACCGGACGCCTCGTCGAGCCCCCCCGTGTCGATCAGGATGACCGGTTGGCCGTTGATGACGGCGCGACCGTAGATCCGATCACGGGTGACACCCGGCGTGTCGGCAACCAGCGCATCACGCGTGCGCGTGAGAGCATTGAACAGGGTCGACTTGCCCACATTGGGACGGCCGACGATGGCAACCACCGGCAAGGAGGGCATCGTACTGTACTCAGGTTGTCTGGTTGTCAGTTGATCGGCCCGGCTCGCCAGGCGGTAAGCGTGCCGTCCTTGTCGAGCAGGTATAGCGTGTTGCCGACAACCAGGGGCGCATCCGAGGGCGGATTCCGACTCGCCTGGGTGCGTGCGGAAAACTCACCGCTATCGACGTCGTAGAAGTGCATGTAACCCTCCTTGTCGACCACGACGAGCTGGTTGCCGTAAAACACCGGCCGAGTCACCTGGCGACGCTTGAGCTGTTCGTCACGCCACAACGTCGCGCCGCTGCGCCGGTCGACCAGCCAGACGGCATCGTCGCGGTCACTGGCTGCCAGCTGCGTGCGTCGCAGACTCAGCCCGGAATGCGAAGAAACATCCTTGACCCAGAGCATTCGACCTGATTCCAGGGCCATGCCAGCCATGCGGCCGCGGTAAGTCACGACATAAAGTTCGGTACCCACGATCGCCATGGGGCCGTCGATATCGCTCATGCGCTCAAGTTCGGTTCGCCCCTCGGGCTCACTGACACGCTGCTCCCACAGCACCGAGCCATCGGACACACGAAGCCCGCTGACCATGCCGTCATCGTAACCGATGAATACCTGCCCGGCCCGTGCCAGCGGATCGCTGGTCCCGCGCAAGGTCAGCAGGGGCACGCTGCGATCATGAATCCACTTTCTGCTGCCATCATCGGCATCAAGCCCGAAAACACGGCCATCAATGCAGCGCACGACGACCACATCGTCATGCAGAACCGGGTACGACAACACTTCCGACGAGAGTCGCGCGGTCCAGCGACGCTCGCCGGACTCGGCATCAAGTACCACCAACTTGCCGTCGAAGGTTCCAAGCAGAATCAGCCCATCCTGAACAACCGGACCGGCCGACAATGCCAGACCCGTTTCAAACCGGCGCTCGACCCGTCCGCTGTCTGCATTCACCGCAGTCACCTGGCCACGATGATCGCCAACCCACAGCCGACCACCCTCGTAGTACGGACGGAAATTTGGCATGCTGCGGTTCACACCTCTTCCGGTGTTGGTCGACCACAATCTCTCGACTTCCATCGTCGGCGTGAATTCGACGAGTTCGGCCGGGGTCAGCTGGTGATCGTCGCGGGAGAAAATACCGCAACCGGACAGCAATGCGACTGCGAACAATAGACTCGTTGTACGGAGCACTGACCTCACGAGGCATCCTCACCGGCCAGCCCGGTGGCATCGATTTTCATCCGAAGCAGTTGCGGATTGCCACCCTGGTCCGGCTGGTTATCCAGGGCTTCCTGCCAGGCCAGGCGGGCCTCCTCAACACGTCCACGCTCGAACAACAAGTCGCCGCGGGCTTCCGCCCATGCAGCGGCAAAACCGTGCGGCGCCGAACCGTCAACAAGTGCCAGCGCCTCTTCGATCTCACCCCGGGCCTCGAGCACCCGTACCAGACGCAAGGTCGCCACCGGCCACAACGACTGCAGACGGCGGTCATCGAGAATGTCCCGATAGATATTCGCTGCCGGAGACAGTTGACCGTCAGCAATATAGGCCGACGCCAGGTGCATGCCGGCGAGACCCACGTATGAATTGCGGCCCACCGAATCCCGCATGACCTGGTACTGCTCCTCGGCACCTGCCAGTTCACCCGCCTCAACCTCCTGGCGAATCACTTCGTAATACTCGGACGCCAGCACGCGCTGGCCGGACTGGTGATCCTGCCAGTAGCGGAAACCGAAGATCCCGCCGAAGGCCAGCACCAGCCCCATCACGATCGCCGGTGCATACTCCTTGATCCACTGGCGTACGCGTTCGCTCTGTTCATGTTCGTCGTAAAGCTCTACGGCCATGTGTAGTTATTCCCTGATAATGATGGATTCAAAACTCTCAGCCGACCATGATAGATCAGTCTGAGCCTTCTCCGGCAAGCAGTGCCTGCAATCGGGATCCAAGCGCATCCAGATTGACCATTTCCTGCTCGCCGCGTTCAGCCCGCAGATCCTTGATCGCGGCCTGCCCGGCCTGGTATTCCGCCTCGCCCAGAACCACGCAGTAGCGGGCACCGCTGCGATCGGCCCGCTTGAACTGGGCCTTCATGCTGCCGCCACCCAGCGCCGCCGCCACGCGCAGACCCGGCACCTGCTCGCGCAGATTCTCGGCTACGGCGAGCATGTCGGCCGGTGGCACGCGCGTGACGACAAACACGTGGGGTGGCTGAGACTTTTCCAGACCCGCTGCCTCCAGCAAGGCCAGAAGGCGCTCGACGCCCATGGCAAAACCGATTCCGGGCGTCGGCTTGCCACCCTGCATTTCGACCAGATCGTTGTAGCGACCACCGGCACAGACCGTACCCTGGGCACCCAGGTCATCGGTGATCCACTCGAAAACCGTTCGACAATAGTAATCGAGCCCGCGCACCAGGCCGGGATTGATCGTGTAGTCGATATCCAGTCGGTCGAGCAGACTGCATACCTCTTCGAAGTGCTCCCGTGCCTCCTGACCAATTTCGTCGATCAGGCGCGGCGCGTCAGCCATGATCGCCCGGGTGCGCTCGTTCTTGCTGTCGAAAATCCTCAGGGGATTGCTGTCCAGGCGGCGCTGACTGTCCTCGTCCAGATCGTCTCGATGCGGCAGAAGATAGTCGATCAATCGCTGGCGATACCGCTGACGATCCTCACGATCTCCCAGCGTGTTGATTTCCAGCCGGATCCCTCCCTTCAGGCCCAGGCGACGCCAGATCCTTTCCCCCAGAGCGATCAATTCCACATCCACCGCCGCTGCATCCAGACCGAATACTTCGGCACCGAACTGGTGAAACTGTCTCTGACGGCCTTTCTGCGGACGCTCATGACGAAACATCGGCCCCTGGTACCAGACCTTCAGACCCGGAGTGTGCAGGAGGCCATGCTGGATCGCCGAGCGCACAACACCGGCCGTGCCTTCCGGCCTCAGACTCAGCAG
>SKXY01000338.1 GCA_007128175.1 Wenzhouxiangella sp.
AGGAAGGTCCGTTCCGGATCATCGATCGATTCAGTCATTTCAATATCACCCGCCCACCGAGAGGCACGAACAAGCTCAGTGACGCGGGCATCATGCAGTTCGATCAAGTCGCGGCTGAGGAATTCAAGAAC
This sequence comes from Wenzhouxiangella sp., assembly GCA_007128175.1. GTDB lineage: Bacteria > Pseudomonadota > Gammaproteobacteria > Xanthomonadales > Wenzhouxiangellaceae > Wenzhouxiangella. Next base: position 132 of record SKXY01000338.1, read on the forward strand.
CTGCCACGACCGCTGAAAATCAAGACCACGGACGAGGGCTGGGATATCGAGGCATTGATCCAGTACGGTGCCGAACTGTATGTGGCCCAGTTCCGGGTCGGAAAGGATGGCCTGGTGTCGATGGTCGATGACATGCCGTTAATGACCGGCCTGGCAATAAGTGCCGACCAGAACCGGATGGCGAAACCAGAAAAGACGACTGAGGAGAAGCCTGGAAGGACGACCAAGAAGAAATCACCAAAGCGTTCCAGTCAATCCACGCTTTTCGGCATTCAGAGCCGGGTGATCAAAACGTTCTACGGGTGCCTGATTGCCGAGAGCGTTCGCCGGCAATCGCTGGGGCCACTTCTCGATATCGAGTCGACCAGCAAGTCCGCAAAGGATGACGAGACCGTCCTGAACCACCTCGCTAGAACACTGAAGCAGGCCGGCGCGATCGTCATCATCGAAAGCGAAACGGCGCTGATCGAGGAGATGGTGCTGGATGTGCTGGCAGCCACGAACGGAATCGGTGGTGAGCGGAAAAGGCCGGTCTGGTCGGGTCGCGACGGGGTGGACCTCGAGGTGAAAGAGGCCAACATGACGCTGGTCGTTTCGCTACATGAGGGCCGTACGATCCTGTTTCCCGATGAAATCGTATTCGAGTTCTCGCGTCTTGGTCTGCCCGTACTCATTGGTTGCCCGGATCGACGCAAGGTACCCCGCGAGTTGCGCGAGGCAAGCCAGTGTGTTCTCAGGATCCCGCCGCTTTCCGAGAAGACTTTCGGCCAGGTTTTCGCGAAGCTGATGGAGACGCCCGTGCCCAACGATGCGCTGGAAGATGGCGGGTGGATCCGCTACGTCACACCGGACGACTTTTTCGATGTCAAGCGCGACCGACTGGCGGCGTCCGGACAGATCAAGCGGGGACCGGGGCTTGCAGAAGGCGACTCCTGGGACGCCCGGGTGGCGGTATCGAGGATCCGTGAACGTGTTCGGGCGCGCTTGAAGGCCAGAACCGCAGCGAATGCGCCGCCTCTCGACGAGATCCACGGGATGGGCGAGGCGCGGCAGATCGCCCGGGACCTGGTCGAGGAAATTCACGCGGCCCTGAACGGGAAGCTCGAATGGAACCAGCTCGACCGGGGCATGTTGGTGGTCGGCGAGCCCGGCACCGGCAAGACCATGCTGGCTCGCTCGATTGCAGCCGAATGCGGCGTGCGCTTTATTGCCTCCAGCGCGGCCACGTGGATTGCCGGTACCGAGCACCTGGGGCAGCATCTTGCCAATATCCAGGCCCTGTTCGCCGAGGCACGCCGTTATCAGCCGGTGATCCTGTTCATCGACGAGCTGGATTCCATCGGTACCCGCAGTCGTTTCAGCGGTCGCAATCGTCACTACGCCACGCAGGTCGTCAACGCGCTGCTGGGCGAGTTGCAGGGCTTGAGCGAGCGCGGCCATGTGTTCGTCATCGGAGCCACCAATCATTTGGACAACGTGGACCCGGCCCTGCGCCGACCCGGCCGCCTCGACCACGTGGTAAATATTCCGAGACCGACTCGACGCGCCCTGGCCCGGATGCTGGAGTATTACCTGGCCCCGTACACGGAAAAAGACCTGGCGGACAAGTCCATCGACCATGAAGAAGTCGCGGGCCTGGCGCTGGGCGGCACCGGCGCCGACATCAAGCGCTATGTGCGGCTGGCCTGGCGACGCGCGCGCCAGAAAGGCCGGCCCATCAGTCATGCAGACCTGGTTGCAGCGATCAGCGGTACGTCACATCGGCACGACGAGGACCGGCCGGTCGATCTCGAATCGCTGGAGAAAACCGCCATCCACGAGGCCGGTCACGCGGTGCAGGCAGCGACCAGCGCGGGCGGGCGCTGGCAGCCCGGTATTGTTTCGGTGGTGTCGGGCCGGGGGGCTGCCGGTTTTGTTCGGCTGCGGCCAACTTCCGAAGCGCCGCTGACCCGGAGCCAATGCCGGGAACGGCTTTCGGTCCTGCTGGCCGGGCGTGCCGCCGAGGCCATTGCCCATGGCGAAGATCGGGTATCCAGCGGCGCCGGTGGCAGCGAGGCCTCGGATCTGGCCAAGGCCACGCAGTTGGCCGTGGCCATGGTCCAGCAGCTTGGCATGGGGCAGACTGACGCCCTGTACTGGGAAGCTGGCCTGCCCTCCGGAGCACGGCTTGAACAGGTTCGCAGCTTGCTGGACGAGGCCTATGCCGACGCGCGAGACAACCTGGAATCCCACTGGTCGCTGGTGGAGAATCTGGCCGCGGTCCTGGTTGATCGGCAGGAGATCAGTGGCCCGCGGCTCGATGCCCTGCTCCGGCCCGGACAGGGACAATAAGGAGGCGACCCGGACCCATGTCCACGTCCAACAGCAACGACTTTCCCGTTCTCGACCAATGGCTGCGGGTGCTGCTGCCGACGGCGACATTTGAATCACACGAGGGAATTGCCCTGGAGCGGGTTCGTGAGGCCGCGCCGGAAGAGGTCGTCGACGAACTGGCCGCGGTCATTGAAACGGCCCGTCCCTTGATGGAACTGCGCTCGTCAATACCTTATGCCGAACACGCCCTGGCCGAGCTTGTCGCGAAAAGCAATCACTCGCCGAACATTGCCAAGCGCTTTTCACCCAGCGTGGTGCATACCGGCGATGGCGCGACGCTATCGCACTGGAACTGCCATCCACGCGAACTCCTGGTCTTGCCGCTGCATGAGCGTCCGCATATTCCTAACCTGCCACGCCTGTTGCATTCGCTCTCCACGATCGACAATGCAGCGCTGATCGGCTGCAGACAGCGCAATGACCTGCCCAAGGCCCTGGCCACACGGGTTGATCTGGTCATCGAGTTGCCCGAACTGACCGAAGACACCTTCGACACCCTCGTGTCTCGCCTGTTTGGTGACCCGCCGGAAGTGGATGGCGCGGAGTGGAAACGCCAGGCCAGGCCGGTCGATTTCCAGGTCGCCCGCCGGACAAGCAAGGATGCCGGGCAGGCGGTTGAACTGATCAGGCAGCGTATTCATCAGCGTCCCAGGCCAGGAAACGACGGCAAGACGGTAACGCTTGATCAATTGCATGGTCTTGGCGAGGCCGGAACCGCAATCCGCAATCTCGTGACCGAAATTGGCCAGGTTCAGGCCGGCAAACTGCCATGGGAGGCCCTGGACCGCGGGATGCTGCTGGCCGGCCCGCCCGGTACCGGCAAGACCAGCATCGCCCGCGCGCTGGCCCGGGAGACCGGCGCCGGGTTCGTGGCCACCAGCGCTGCCGACTGGCAGGCAGCCGGCAACCTGGGCCAGCATATCGCAGCCATCCGCGACGACTTCGATGCTGCACGTGAGCAACAGCCGGCGATCCTGTTCATCGACGAAATGGACGCGGTCGGCGCCCGCAAGGCCGAAGCGGATGACGACATCTACCACCGTACGGTCATCAACTATCTGCTCGAACAGTTCGATGGATTCGGTGGCCGTGAGCGAGTGGTCATCATCGCGGCAACCAATCATGCCGACGGCATCGATCCCGCCCTGCTCCGTGCCGGCCGACTCGACCAGGTCATCGAAGTGCCCTATCCCACTCGACAGGCGCTCGCCCGGATTCTTGCCGACAAGGTCGAGCGTTACGCACCACACACCGGGGTTTCGGACGATATCGACTTTGATGCGCTGGGCCGACTGGCATTCGGCACCTCGGGCGCCGATGCCGGAAAATTCGCCCGTGGTGCGGCCCGGCGGGCACGGCGCCGGGGACAACCGCTGTCACAGGAGGACATCGAGGCCGAGATTCTGGGGCGCGGGCGCGGCGGCGATGAAGACCCGCTCGATGAACAGGCGGTCAGGCACATCGCCGTGTATCGGTCCGGCCAGGCCCTGGCCCTGCTGCTCGAACGAGAGATCAGGGCGAAACTGACCTTCGTCAGCATTGCCCGGCAGCCGGGTGGCGGACTGGGGCGGATTGCGGCAACCCTTCCCGAAATGACCGCGCCCACTCGCGCCCAGTACGAGGCACGCATCGGCTATTACCTGGCCGGGCGGGCGGCCGAACAGGTGCTTCTTGGCAGCGGCGAAATCAGCGAACTGGCCGGGCTGGGAGGTAGCCGCAGCGATCTGGCGCGCGCCACCAGAATGGCCGAGACCCTGCATGGCATCTCCGCGCTGGATACCGAGCACCTGTTGTGGATTCCCTCGGTTGATGAGCGCGATGACACGCAACGCCGCAACGCCGTGGAGGCCACGTTGCAGGCGCGGCACAAGTACTGGTGCGATGATTTCGAGCGAAACCGGAAACTGCTCGAGGAGCTGTGCGACTGGCTGGTCAGCGAGCAGGAGATCGCCGGCGAAGACTTGCGCAACTGGCTTGGTAAGCACAAGGGGATGGCTGACGATTGAGATCTTCGCCCGCCAGCCCGTATTTGCGGCGCTCTGGCGCCTTGTGCTAGGTTCAGTCCAGGCAAACGCTTAAAGGGGTGATAACCATGCCCGACGCACCACTCGAACCGGACTACGCAGCCAATCCCAACCAGCGCACCCCATGCGTGCTGGTTCTCGATGCCTCCACGTCCATGCAGGGCGATCCCATCAACCATGTCAATGCCGGCATCGAACATTTCGTCGACGAGGTGAGCCAGGACACCAAGGCCCGCGAACGGTTGCAGATTGCGGCAATCTGCGTTGGCGGGCCCACGCCCGAGGCAGAAGTCATCCTGGACTGGACCGATGCCAAGGATCTCCAGCCATTCCAGCTCGAGGCGGGTCACGCCACACCCCTGGGCCAGGGCGTGAATCGGGCGCTGGACATGGTGAAGGATCAGACAAAGGAGTTGCGGGAAAACGGGGTCAACTGCCTGCGGCCCTGGATCGTCATCATGACCGACGGCCAACCCAACGACTCCGGTTGGGAGCAGGCCGCCGGGCGTGCACGGGAAGCCCAGGACGATGGCAAGTGCGTCATCTTTCCGCTGGCCGTGGGTAACTGTCGCACCGATATTCTACAATTGTTTGCCACCACACCGGTCAAGGCCCTGGATGGTTACCGCTTCGAGGAATTTTTCCAATGGCTCAGCACCAGCCTGCGGAGGGTGTCCACCTCCGGGGCTGATGACAAGGTGCAAATGCCGGCCACCGATCCTTGGGAAGCGGTACAGACCTGAGCCATGAGGCTCATTCGAGATGTCTCCCGACCGTGACAAAACCGGATGGTCGCTGGGATTGGCTTCGGTCACCGGTACCAGTCACCTGGAAACCGGCCTTCCCTGCCAGGATTTCGCAGCCTGCCGCACTTCCGGCGACCAGCTGGTTGCCGTGGTCTGTGACGGCGC